>JAQVWW010000031.1 GCA_028709505.1 Eubacteriales bacterium | reverse complement strand
AACTTCGTCACCGAGGCCACCAACGGCGCCATGGGCGCCATGGTCAGCAACGCCGCGCTGATCAAAAAGGTGTACGTGCCCAAGTACGTCTTCCCGCTGGAAAAGACGCTGTTTGCCTTCGTCAACATGCTCTTTTCGTCCATCGCCGTCGTCATCATCATGCTGGTGCAGCGCTTTGCGCTGCCCTGGACGGCGGTGCTGTTTTTTGTGCCCATGCTTTATACGCTGGTGTTTGGTTTTGGCCTGGGCCTTGTGCTGTCGGCAATGAACGTGTTCTTTCGCGATACTGGGCATCTGTACGGCGTGTGGACGACGGCGTGGCTTTACCTGACGCCCATCATTTACCCCGTCGACATTCTGCCCGAATGGATGCTGAAAATAATCGCCTGGAATCCGCTTTACTACTATGTCGATTATTTCCGGCAGGTGGTCATGTACGGCACGCTGCCGGGCTTACGGGTGGATGCCATCTGCGCGGCGTTCGCGCTGGGCTTTTTGTGCCTGGGTGTTATCGTATTCAAAAGGGCGCAAGATCGTTTTATACTCTACATATGAGCGGGGGGCAGGCAGCGTTGGCCAATGTCATTGAAGTTAAAAATGTGACCATGCGGTTTAACATGTCCAAAGAGCGGGTGGACAGCATCAAGGAATACTTTATCAAGCTGATGAAAAAACAGCTGCGCTTTGAAGAGTTCCTGGCTTTAAAGGACGTCAGCATGGAGGTGCCCCGCGGCGATGTGTTCGGTATCGTGGGCTTAAACGGCTCGGGCAAGAGCACGCTTTTGAAAATCGTATCGGGCATCCTAAAACCCAGCGCCGGCACGGTAACGGTGCGGGGCACCATTTCGCCGCTCATTGAGCTGGGCGCCGGGTTCGATATGGATTTGACGGCGCGGGAAAACGTGTATTTAAACGGTGCGGTGCTGGGCTACTCCCAGGCGCAGATGCGCGAAAAGTTTGACGACATCATCAGCTTTGCCGAGCTGTGGGATTTTGTCGACGTGGCGCTGAAAAACTATTCCTCGGGCATGGTGGCCCGGCTGGGCTTTGCCATCGCCACCATCACCAAGCCCGATATTCTCATCGTCGACGAGATTCTGGCGGTGGGCGACTATCTCTTTCAGCAAAAGTGCGAGGAGCGCATCCGCGAAATGATGTCCGGCGGCACGACGGTGCTCATCGTGTCCCATTCCATCGAGCAGATCGAGCGGCTGTGCAAACACGTGATGTGGCTGGACCACGGCCGCGTGCGCATGTTGGGCGAGACGCAGGAAGTCTGCGACGCCTATCGGTCCATTGGGTAGGACGGGCTGGCCCGAGGGTAACATGGGCCGATCAGGGCGCTGCCGCCGGCAGCGTCCTTTTTGTTGTGGCGAAAGAGGGGGGCAGGATGGCGCCGCGGGGCTGGATCAAGAGCTTTTCCGCTAAAGACGCAATATGCCCATGCATAAAAGGAACATATTGCGGAAGAAAAAGTCTCGAACCGGCCCCCTTGGCAATTCCCCATAACCGCCTTAAAACGGCCGCTGCACGGAGCAGGTGTGCGAACCGGGAAGCGAAGGAGAAAAATAGGGATCCTTGTTTGGCGGGGCGGAAGACACTGTCGCGTCGGGATGGACAGGCAGGGGAGGAAAACGCTGCTTTGGGGGGCGCGACAGGTTCTCCGCGGCGTAAAGAGGATATACAGGCTGTCAGAAACCTTCTACGTTCCAGCTTTCGTATGATAGGGGTGTTTTCCTCGCCGGGCGACATGCGCGCGACGCTCTTTGGGCTCTATAGCGTGCCGGGGCCGAAGAGCTCGTCCGAAAAAGGCCGAAGGGCTTTTTTGTTAGCCGGACCACACAGATAGGGTAGGAATAGATTTTTTTCATCGCCGCAGCGGCACCGTATTCGCCTGCGGACATTTTCTGCCGCCCTTCATTTTCTGCGCCGTGTGAACATATGCATAGGATAAGAACCACCGAGAGGAGAATACGGATGCAGAAGGACTATGATGACAAGAAAGCCGGCCGCCCGCGCACGCATACCACGCACATCGAGGGCCGCGAAAAGATCATCATGACCGGCATCGAAGACGTGGAAAGCTTCGACGAAACGTCGGTCTATCTGGCCACCGACGCGGGGTTGGCCACCATCACCGGCAAGGACCTGCACATCAACCGGCTGAACATCGACGACGGCCAGCTGGTCATAGAGGGTTTTATCGTGTCCATCGCCTACGAGGATAAGGCCCCCAAAGACAAGGGCGGATTCTTCGGCCGCCTGTTTAGCTAGCCATGCTCTTCGCCACCAGCCTGCAGCGCTGGGTGTTCCTGTATATGGTGTACGGCGGCATCGTGCTGGGGTTTTTCTACGACGTGCTGCGTATTTTGCGCCGGACGCTGCATACAGGGCCCTGGCTTAACGCCGTATTTGACCTCATCTTTTGGGTGGTGGGCGCGGCGTTCGTGTTCGGCGTGCATCTATGGGCATGCCACGGCGAAGTGCGCTACTATACGCTGCTGGGTCTGGCTGCCGGCGCCGCGTTCTACATGCTGGGCATGAGCAGGCTCATCATGGCCGGCTATGAAGCCGTGCGCGCCGCCATAAAAAAAGCGGCCGCCTATCTGGCGGCCACCAAAGTGGGTGCGTTTTTAAAGCGCTGAGGACACCAGCGCGTTGGTGAAATCCTCAATATCGCCGGCACCCAGCGTCAGCAGCAGATCGCCGGGCTGGAGGTGCTCCCGCAGGTAGGCCGTCGCCTCGTCAAAGCCGGGCAGATACCGGCACACATCGTGGGCGTGGGTGGCGCATACGGCCTGGGCCAGCACAGATGAGCTTATGTCGCCGGGGTCGGGCTCCCGCGCGGCGTAAATGTCCAAAAACAGCAGGTTATCCGCTGCGGCAAAGCACGGGATAAAGCGATCGAACAGCGCCTTGGTGCGCGAATAAGTGTGGGGTTGGAATACGCACCACAGCTTGCGGTGGGGCAACAGCGCCGCCGCTTCCAGCGCCGCCTGCACTTCGGCGGGGTGGTGGGCGTAGTCGTGATATACCGCCGCGCCGCTGACTTCTCCTTTTTTTTCAAAGCGGCGCTCGGCGCCGGTATAGGTGGATATCATCATCGTGCTGTCGCAGGGGGTAATGCCCACCTGGGCCGCCGCCGCCATGGCCGCCATGGCGTTGTAGATGTGGTGCCGCCCGGGTACCGAAAGCTTGACCGGGCAGACGCGAAAGCCTTTAAAAGCCAGCTGAAAGGTGAAGCATCCCTGTTCGTCGGCCACCTCGTCGGTGGCCCGCAGCGTACAGCCTTCGCCAAAGCCGAACGTGACGCACTTGCGCCCGGAGTTCTGGCCGATTTCCAGCGCCCGCGCGTCGTCGCCGTTGACGATGACGGTGCCGTCGGCGGGCAGGCCGGCCACAAAGGCGCGGAAGCTCTGCGTGATGTGGTCGATATTCCGGTAGTAGTCCAGATGGTCGGCGTCGACGTTTAAAATGACGGCGTCGGTGGGGTGCAAGTCCAGAAAGTTCTCCTGGTATTCGCAGGCCTCGGCCACAAAAAGCGCGTTGCCGCCCACCCGCGTGGCGCCACCGATGAGGGGCAGCACGCTGCCGTTATGTACGGTGGGGTTCTGGCCCATATGCACCAGTATCGTCGAGAGCATGGAGGTGGTGGTGGTCTTGCCATGGGTGCCCGATATGGCGATGGAGCGCGCGTATTCGGCCATGATGCAGCCCAGCAGCTGCGAGCGCTTGAGCATTCGTTTGCCGGCGGCCAGCGCCGCCGCATATTCGGGGTTATCCGGCGGGATGGCCGAATTGTATATGACGCAGTCAGCCGCCGCCTCCTGACCGGCCTTGTGCCCGATGGATACGTCAATGCCATGCTGCGCCAAACGGTGTGTATTTTCCGATGTGCTGCGATCCGAGCCGGTGACGGTAAAGCCTCTTTGATGTAAAATCTCAGCCAGCCCACTCATGCTGATGCCGCCGATGCCGATAAAATGGACGTGCTGTCCCAATTGGTCGATGGTTTCCATAAATTTTCCGCCTAGCTTACTATAATATTCTCATTATACGCCATGCGGCGCTTTTTTATCAACTTGCAATTGCCCGGCCGCCGGGCCGGCTTTAAAAAATCACAATCCTGTCATAAAAATTACAAAGACTATAGATTTTTCTAAAATTGCGAAATATAATAGAGTTACTTGCCCGAACATTCGGAAATCAGGAGGGTTTAAATTGGAAAAAGTAAAACGCAACGAGCGTGTGATAGCCATGCTGAAGATTTTATCGAACGCTCCCAATAAGAGCTTTACACTCAATTACTTTAGCGATCTATTCGGGGCGGCCAAGTCTACCATATCCGAAGACATCGATATTGTCCGCGAGGTGCTGGAAAAATATGCGCTGGGCGCGCTGGAGACGGTGACCGGCGCCGCCGGCGGCGTCATGTACCTGGCGCGCACCGACGCCGCCGATAACTACGCCTTTTTAACCCGCGTATGCAGCAAGATGCAGGACGCGGCGCGCATTTTGCCCGGCGGCTTTTTATACGTGACCGATATTTTAAACGATCCCACCGTCACCGCCCGTATGGGCGAGATACTGGCCGCGTGGTATTACGAGGCCCGGGCTGACTTTGTGCTGACGGTGGAGACGATGGGCATACCGGTGGCGCTGATGACGGCGCGCTCGCTGGGGGTTCCATTGATTATCGCCCGCAGAGATGCTAGAATGACAGATGGGTCGGTGGTTACCATCAATTACCTTTCGGGTTCCAGCCATACGATGCAGCGCATGTCGCTGCCCAAGCGCTCGGTCCGGGAAGGCCAGCGCGCGCTGATCGTCGACGACTTTTTAAAGGGCGGCGGCACGGCGGTGGGGCTGCGCGATCTGATGAAGGAATTCAACGCCCAAGTGGTGGGCACCGCTTTCGTCATGGAGGCGGCCACGTCCAAAGCCAAACTGATAGACGACTACCGTTCGCTGATGGTGCTGGAGGATGTTAACGAGGCCGGCAAGACCGTCAGCATCAGCCCTTCAAAACTCTTTGGAAAGCGAGCCTGATACATGAAAACGCGCGTAATTTGCTTGGCAGCCGGCGAGGGTAAGCGCATGAAGAGCAGCCTGCCCAAGGTGCTGCACCCGCTGTGCGGCCTGCCCATGGTGCAATGGGCGCTGGCAGCGGTGGAATCGGTGGACGCGCAGCCCATCCTGGTGGTGGGCCACGGACGCGACGAAGTGATGCAGACGGTGGGCGATGCCGCCCAATACGCCGTGCAGGCCCGGCAGCTGGGTACCGGCCACGCGGTGATGACCGCCCGCGACTATCTGGACGACACGGTGGACTGCGTGCTGGTGACGGCGGCGGACATGCCGCTTTTGACGGCGCAGACGATACGGCGCCTGTGCGCCGCGATGGACGGCGACGCCGACGCGGCGGTGCTGACGGCGGTGCTGGACGACGCTTTTGGTTACGGGCGTATTCTGCGCGACGACGCCGGGCATATTACCGGCATTGTCGAGCAGCGCGACGCCACCGAGGCGCAGCGCACCATTTGCGAAATTAATACGGCCGTCTACATTTTTAAACGGGAAAGACTGCTGGACGCGCTGGATCATCTGACCTGCGACAACGACCAGAACGAGTACTATCTGACCGACGCCATCGGTTATCTGGCTGAAAAAGGCGGTAAAATTGCCGGCGTAACCGCCGATGCCGGCGAGGCCATGGGCGTCAACGACCGCGTGCAGCTCTCCCAGGCGGCGGCGGTGCTGCGCCGGCGCATCAACGAAGAACACATGCGCGCCGGCGTCACGCTCATCGGCCCTGAACAGACCTACATCGATTACGGCGTGACCATCGGCCCCGATACCGTCGTCTGGCCCAACAACCACTTAACCGGCGGCACCGTCATCGGCAAAAACTGCCTGCTTCTGCCGGGCAGCCGTATTGTCGCCAGCCGCGTGGGCGACCGCGTTACCATCGAAAGCTCGGTGTTGACACAGGCCAGCGTGGGCGACGACACGACGGTGGGCCCTTTTGCCTACATGCGCCCGCACAGCGTAGCCGGCGCGCGCGTCAAGATAGGCGACTTTGTTGAAATCAAGAACGCCAACATCGGCGACGATACGAAGATATCGCACCTGACCTACGTGGGCGACGCCGACGTGGGCCGACGGGTCAATCTGGGCTGCGGCGTGGTCTTTGTCAACTACGACGGCAAGCATAAGTATCGCAGCGTCGTCGACGACGACGCGTTTATCGGCTGTAACACCAATTTGGTGGCGCCGGTGCACGTGGGCAGCGGCGCGTTTACCGCCGCCGGCTCCACCATTACGCAGGATGTGCCGGCCGACGCGCTGGCCATCGCCCGTAGCCGTCAGGTGAATAAGGAAGGGTGGGTATCTCCCAAAAAGAAAGGATGATGACGCGTGCGATACGGCAACATTAAGGTGTTTACCGGCAATGCGAACCCCGCTTTGGCTACCGAGGTGGCCAACATACTGGGTATCCCGCTGGGCAGGTGCCAGGTGGGGCGCTTTAGCGACGGGGAGATCAGCGTCAACGTGCAGGAGACGGTGCGAGGCTGCGACGTGTTCCTGATACAGTCCACCTGCCACCCGGTCAACGACAGCCTGATGGAGCTGCTGATCCTCATCGATTCCTTCAAACGCGCATCGGCCGGGCGCATTACGGCGGTCGTCCCTTATTACGGCTACGCGCGCCAGGATCGCAAGTCCAAGGCGCGCGACCCCATCACCGCCAAGCTGGTGGCCAACCTTATCACCGCCGCCGGCGCCGACCGCGTGCTGACGATGGACCTGCACGCCAGCCAGTTGCAGGGTTTCTTCGACATTCCGGTGGATCATCTGCTGGGCACGCCCATCCTGCTGGATTACTACCGTAAGAACATCCCGCTGGAATATCTGGTGGCGGTGGCCCCCGACGTGGGCGGCGTCAAGCGCACGCGGCAGTTTGCCGAGGCGCTGAGCGTGCCCACGGCCATCATCGATAAGCGCCGGCAAAAGGCCAACGAGTCTGAAGTGATGAACATCATAGGCGACGTGGCCGGCAAGGACTGCCTGCTGGTAGACGACATGATAGACACCGCCGGCACCATCACCCAGGGCGCCCAGGCGCTGCTGGGGCAGGGCGCGCTGTCGGTACAGGCCTGCTGTACCCATGGCGTGCTGTCCGGCCCGGCTATCGCCCGGCTGCAGGCGTCGACCCTCAAAGAGGTGGTTGTGCTCAACACCATCCCGCAGCACAGCGCGGCCAGGCTGGATAATATCCGCGTGCTGTCGGTGGCTACGCTCTTTGCCGAGGCCATTGAGCGCATCTATCAGGACAAGGCGGTAAGCTCGCTGTTCACGCAGACGCCCCAGAGCGTAAAACCCATCCATCAGTTGAATTTTAACGATATGATGGACCGGGAAGACGAGCAATAACACGCAGGAGAACGTATGTATCTGATTGTTGGGTTGGGCAACCCCGACTCCAAATATTTGCTGACCCGCCACAACATGGGCTTTTGGGCTATTGACGAACTGAGCCAGCGCTGTAAAATAGGCATACGCCAGCAATACGCGCTGGGCGTCTACGGCCAGGGCCGCGTGGGCGGGCAGGACGCCATTCTGGTAAAACCCACCACCTATATGAACAACAGCGGCGTGTGTGTAGCCGACCTGGCCCGCCGCCACCGCGTGCCCGACGAGAACATCTTTGTCATCTACGACGACGTAGACCTGCCGGTGGGCACGCTGCGTGTCCGCTCCAAAGGCGGGCCGGGCACGCACAACGGCATGCGCTCGGTGGTGGACGAGCTGGGCGGCGAGGACTTTCCCCGCGTGCGCATCGGCATCGGCCGGCCCGAGGGGCAGGACATTGTCGGGTATGTGCTGGGCGTGCCCGACGCCGAAGAGCGCGCGGCGCTGATGGATACGGCGCAGCGGGCGGCCCGGGCGGTAGAGGAGGCGCTGCGCTTCGGGCTGGAAGCGGCGATGCGGCACTTTCATCAATAGCTTGCCGGATAAAGCCGGCAGGCAGGAGGTTTTATGATTCATACAGCTGTCTTTGGGGCGCTTGACCAAAGCGGGCCTTACCAGCAGCTGACCAACATCATCCGAGGGGGGCGGTTGCCCTGCTCGGCTTTTGGTCTTTGCGACGGACAAAAAGCGTACCTGCTGGCCGGCCTTGCGTCGGCGCTTCGGCGGCCGCTGCTGGTCATAACCGCCAGCGAAATACGCGCGACGCGCCTTGCCGGCGACATCTCGTCGCTGCTGGGCAGCGATGTGCCGATATTTCCGGCGCGGCCCATGTCGCTACACGCGGTGGCGGCGGCCAGCCGCGATTTTTCCCAGCGTCGTTTAAGCGTCATGGCCAACGCCGCCGACGGCGCGCTGCCGGTGGTTATCGCCACTGCCGAGG
>JAQVWW010000030.1 GCA_028709505.1 Eubacteriales bacterium | reverse complement strand
TAAAAAGTACGTCATCTACATTGCCAAGCCCGGCCATCTGCCCGGGACGCTCAAAACCCAGGCCCAGCATAACGACGCCGCGGCGGCCACGCTGGCGCTGGTGCCGGGTACGCCCAACGTGCTGGTGGTGACGGCCGACGACGGCGCCGGCCTTAAAAAGGCGGCGGCAGAGCTGTCCAGCGCCGTTACCATGCACCAGCTCAAAGGCTCCCGCAAACACATCGGCAAGGACGAGGACGTCTTTGCCCGCAAAGAAGGCGTGGCCCAGTATACGCCGCTTACCAAGACCGGCACCTATCTGGACGGCGCGTTTAGGCAGACGGTGGACTATTTCATCGACTTTGCCGACAACCGCCAGTTGGCCTACGGCAGCCAGCTGGAACTGAGGTTCCGCTACGCGCAGAACCTGGACTTTGACCGTTCGCTGGTGTCGGTGTACGTCAACGACGTGCCGGTGGGCAGCCGCAAGCTTTCGCTGGCCAAGGCCGACGACGATACGCTGGTGCTGGACATCCCCACCGATATCAACGTGACCGGCAGCTTTACGCTGACGGTGGCCTTCGATCTGGAAATCAAAGACCTGTGGTGTACGCTGCGCCAGAGCGAGACGCCCTGGGCCTATGTGGCGCCCGAGTCGACGCTCAAACTCAATTCGGTGGAAGTACCCTACTATCTGTTCGAAAACTACCCGTATCCGTTCATCAGCGGCGGCGAGTTTAACAACCTTGCGATGGTACTGCCCGACGGCAACAACAACATCGACTTAACGCTGCTGGGCGAATTTATGCTGACGCTGGGACAGTTTTTAAAGTACAACACCGGCGAGTTTGCTGTGGTGCGCGCCTCTCATCCCGGCGAACTGGGCGGCAAGAACATCATCGCCATGGGCACCTATGCCGATAACCCGTTCATCGCCAGCTTAAACGATAAGCTGTTTTTCCGCTTCGAACAAGACGGCAGCGGCTTCGTATCCAATGAAAAGTTGCTCATTGAAAAGACCTACGGCGCCACGCTGGCCAGCGCGCAGCTGGTCGAATCGCCCTATTCCGGCGTGCGCAACGCGGTGCTGGTGCTGTCCGCCGCCCATGAAAAAGATTTGGGCAACGCGATGGCCTACTTTGGCGACAGCACCAAGCTGTGGGCGCTGTACGGCGACGGCTTTGTGGCCGACGGCGACGATATCTATCCGTATCGCTTCAAGCAGGATAATGCCAAGCAGGAACAGCCGGCCCAGGGTATCGCCCAGCGGACCGACGTGAGGAACCTCATCTACGTGACTGGCGCTGTCGTCGCCATCGTGCTGGCGGGCGTTGTGCTGCTGGTCATCCGGTATAGGAGGGAAGAATAATGAAAAAGGTAAGAAAAAATCTGCAGACGGATTTAAGCTTCATCCTACTGCTGGTGCTGATGTTCGTCTACTTCATCTTCCTAATCTATCAGGAAGAGTACCTGCTGGATAACTTCCTTATCGCCACGGTGGTATTCCTCATCGTGCTGGTGACGTACTTTACCAACCTGACCACCGGGCTTATCATCAATACCACGCTGATACTTGGCTATATCACGTATGTGATTGTGCAGAGCATGACCAAAGGCACCATTATCCGCCCCTATGTATACTTCTGGGTGGGGATGGCGCCGGCGCTGACCACGGCGTTTTCGCTGTTTACCATGTCCACCGCCCGGCTGCAGAGCGAGGTGAACAGCCTGGGCGATAAGCTGGTGGCTACGTCTACGCTCAATGAGGAGACAAAGCTAAAAAATCTGCGCGCTTTTGAAAACGACGCCAATATTTACATGAGTATCGCCCGGCGCTACGACATCGACTTTGGCGTGCTGGTCATCCGCTTTAAATACCAGCGGGAAATCGAAAGCCTGTCCCGCCGGGAGGGCATGCACAAAGTGATCATGCAGGTCGTCGACGCCGTGCGCAAAGCCACCCGCGCCGAGGACGAGCTGTATCAGCTGGACGAGGATCAAATCACGTTCGCGCTACTGATGCTGACCAAAAAAGAGAGCGGCACCATCGTGCAGGACCGGATAAAAGAGCGTATCGCCCAAATTGATACCAATGAAATCCTCAACACGCGCCAGCTGATACTGGATATGCGCCTGGGCATGGCTTTTGCCACCGACGGCAAGGGAGCGCTGGATATCCTGGGCGCGGCCAGGGACGCCATGCAGTACGATGTGTGACGCGCGGGCCTGCTGAAGGGATGCGCGGATTGTCGGCTTTTGACTACGCAAGATGGATACGCGGCGCTGCGGCGCTGTTGGCGGCAGGTACGCTGACGGCTTGCAGCGCCGTATGCCCGCCGGCCCCAACCCCCACGCCGACGGCGATTGTTACGGCGCCTCCCGCCGCGCCCACAGCGACGCCGGCCGGCGGCATAAGCCTGCTGTACGAGGCCGAGGACGCGCAGCTCATCGGCCTGGAGCGCTATACGCATCCAAACGGCGGCGCATATGTGGGTCTGTGGGACGACGCCGGGTGCAGCCTGACGTTTTGCGTGACGGTACCCGCCGCCGGCGTGTATGAGCTGAGCTTTTCTACGGCGTCCTATGACGACGAGAGCTACAACACGGTGGCCGTCAACGACAGGACGTTCTACGAGGCGCTGTACACCGCCGGCGAAGACTTTGGCCCAAGCGGCATCAAGGCCCGGCTGAACCAGGGCGATAATACCGTCACCGTCAGCGCCGGCTGGGGCTGGTTTTATGTGGATTCTCTGCGGGTAAGCACAGCCCAGGGCATCAGCCCCTTTGCCTACGCCGTCGACGGCGCGCTCAGCGACGCCGAAGCGTCGCCAAACGCTCAAAAGCTGATGCGCCATCTGGTTGCCGAATATGGCAAGCGTACGCTGTCCGGCCAGTACGCGTCGGACAGGGGCATAAACTCGCCGGAAGTACAGGCCATCTATGGGCTGACCGGAAAATATCCCGCCATTATCGGCTTTGACCTGATGGACTACTCGCCCAGCCGCGTAGAGCGCGGCGCACAGACCAAGCAGACCGACTACGCGCTGCAGTGGGGCAGGCGGGGCGGCATTGTCACCGCCATCTGGCACTGGAACGCGCCCAAGGACCTGACAGACACGCAAGAGCAGCCCTGGTGGCGGGGGTTTTATACCCAAGGGACGACGTTTGACCTGGACGCGGCGCTAAACGGCAGCGACGAGAACGGATACGCGCTGTTGCTGCGGGATATGGACGCCATCGCCGCGCAGCTAAAGCGGCTGGCCGACGAGGACATCCCGGTGCTGTGGCGCCCGCTGCACGAGGGCAGCGGCGGCTGGTTCTGGTGGGGCGCTTACGGCGCGGATAACTATAAAAAGCTGTGGAAGCTGATGTACCAGCGCTTTACCCAAGTCCATCACCTGCACAACCTCATATGGGTGTACAATGGGCAGGACGCCCAATGGTATCCCGGCGACGACTACGTCGACATCATCGCCGAGGACGTCTACACGCAGCCCCGCGATTATGAAAGCCACTACCACCTCTTTGAAAAGGCGCTGGGCTATACGCGGCAGACCAAAATCATCGGCCTGGCCGAAACCGGCGTGCTGCCCGACCCAGCGCTGCTGGCCGGCGACAACGCCCGCTGGTCGTTCTTCATCACGTGGTGCGACCTGTATGTGGTGGATAAGGCCGGCAACTTATCCGACGTTTACAATGAGCCGGCGCATATCAACGATGTCTATCACAGCGACGACGTCGTTACCTACGACGAGCTGCCGCAATGGGGGGAATATCCGGCGCAATAGGCCGGATACGCGCAAAAGAGGAGGGGGAGCACAGGATGAAAAAGGTGATGCTGGTCTTTGGGACCCGGCCCGAAGCCATTAAGATGTGCCCGCTGGTGCGGGAGCTGAAGGGCCGCGGCGGGCTTGAGACGGTCGTATGCGTAACCGGCCAGCACAAAGAGATGCTCAGCCAGGTGCTGGAGGCATTTGACGTAAAGCCCGACTACGATTTGAGCATCATGCAACGCAGCCAGACGCTGTACGACATCACCCAGCGGGTGCTGGAGCGGATGGAGCCGGTGCTCAAGGCCGAAAAGCCCGATGTGGTGCTGGTGCACGGCGATACCACGACGGCCTTTGCCAGCGCGCTGGCTTGCTTCTATCAGCTTATCCCGGTGGGGCATGTGGAGGCCGGCCTGCGCACGCACAACATCCATTCGCCCTATCCCGAAGAGTTCAACCGCCAGGCGGTGGGCTTGGTGGCGCGTTATCATTTTGCGCCTACCGATAAGGCCCGGCAGAACCTGCTGGCTGAAAACAAGGACGACGCGCGCATCTATGTCACCGGCAATACGGCCATCGATGCGCTGAACACGACGGTGCGGTCCGACTACGCCCATCCATACCTGAGCTGGGCCCGGGGCAGCCGGCTTATCCTGCTGACCGCCCACCGCCGCGAGAACCTGGGCGGGCCGCTCAAAAGCATCTTTGCGGCCGTCAACCGCGTGGTGCGGGAGTTTGACGATATTAAAGTGCTTTATCCGGTACACATGAATCCCGCTGTGCGTCAGGCGGCCTCCGACGCGTTCGGCAGCAACGCCCGCGTCAAGCTGGTGGAGCCGCTGGACGTGCTGGGCTTTCACAACTTCATGGCGCGCTCTTACCTGGTGCTGACCGACAGCGGCGGCTTGCAGGAGGAAGCGCCGGCGCTGGGCAAGCCGGTGTTGGTGCTGCGCGATACCACCGAGCGGCCCGAAGGCGTGACTGCCGGTACGTTAAAGCTGGTGGGCACCGATGAAGAGCGCATCTACGGCGAGTTTAAGACGCTGCTGAGCGACGCGCGCGCCTACGAGCACATGAGCTTGGCCGCCAACCCCTACGGCGACGGCTTCGCTTCCCGGCGCATCGCCGATATTTTGGAAAAGGAGCTATAGGCGCGGGCCGCGCGGCAAATCGCTTACAGTACCCGCGCTGCGATGTATCGCGCATTGAGAAGAAAGCCATCGCCGAGCTTAACCGCGCTTTTGATGAAAGGGGCATACGCTGCTAGGCTGTTGCGGGCCGGCAAAAAAATCTTTCGGGGTACCCTGTTGCCGGGGATACCCCGTCTTGTTTGATGCGCAAAAATCTACTATAATAGCAGCAGACGGCGCCAAGGAGGCCGGGCTTTATGTTGGATAGCTATGCACAGCTGTGCGCTGCGATAGACGAGCTGGGGTTTTTGTTTTTGTCCGACCCGGGCATTGCCGGCGTGCCGGCGCTGACCGGCATGACCCAGGGCGATTGCTGGCACACCGGCGACGCCGCCACCGACCCCTGGTGCTGGAAGAACCGTTACGCCGGCGAGAAGCGCGGCGCTTACGGCGCGCTGCTGGGCAAGGCCCAGGGCTTTGTCGCGCCGGGGTTGTACGCCAGCTTTTACGCGCTGCGCCACCGCGCCGCACCGCGCGAGGAGCTGTATCGCAAAGGGCAGCTGCCCGCCGCCGAGGAGCTGGTGTGGCGGGCTGTGGAGCAGTTTGGCCTGCTGGATACGGCCGCGCTGCACCGCCTGGCCAAGGAAGGCGGCATATCGCCGTCGCGGTGCGATACCGCCATCAAAAGCCTGCAAAACCGGTTTGTCATCGCGCTATCGGGCAGTACGCGGCGGCGCAACGCCCGCGGCGAGGCCTACGGCTGGAGCATCGGCGTATACGAGCCGGCGTGGGTGTGGATGGAGCCTTTTTTGGCCGATATCCCGCACAAGGATCAGGCGCTGGCAAATATCCTGGACGCGGCCCGGCGGCAATGCGCCGCTTTGACCGACAAAGAATGGATGAAACTGCTGGACTTGCGTGTATAGCCGGCAAACGATAGGAAGGGTTGCGGATGAAGAAATATTATTTGCGGTTTTCGTGGTATGTACTCAGGAAGGTGCTGCTGGTGCTGGCGCTGTTTGCGGCGTTGCTGGCTGCCTTTTTTATTGCCATGGACACGGCCAACGTTTATGTGGTGGTGACCGATGGCTTAAAGGCCCGGGCCGACGCCATCCTGGTGCAGCAGGACGACCAGCAGCTGTCCACTTATTTTGATACGGCGTTTCTCGATGCCGACATGCAGCTCAAAGCGCAGACCTATCAGGCATATACCATTTCGGACTTTATTTACCATTTGGACGTGGAGTCGCTGTGGTGCCAGCCGTGGAAGGGCGTGGCTAAGGTGACGGTGGTGGAATCCATCCCAGACATGGACGCACAGATGAAAAATGCCGACGAAGGGGAGCCGGATCAGGAGGTTGTAGTGCCCGCCTGGACCCGCGGGCGCTACGTGCTGACGTGCTATAAGCAGAACAACCGCTGGCTCATCCGCACGATGGAGCTGGTGGGCGTGCTGGAGCCGGAACCTACGCCTTCGCCCGAGCCCACCGATACGCCGCGGCCCACCGGCCTTACGCCGGCCGCACCTACGCCGGCCGCACCTACGCCGGCCGCACCTACGCCGGCCGCCGACTGACATGTGGAGCATCGGCAACGTAACGCTGGCCGACGGCGCGGCGCTCTCGCCGATGGCCGGCGTGACCGATATGCCCTTTCGCCATATCTGCCGCCTAAACGGCGCCGCCTATACGGTAACCGAGATGATAAGCGCCAAGGCGCTCAGCCACAACCCGGCGCGCGAAGCCGAGCTGCGGCTGCTCTCCGGCATCGAGCGGCCGGCGGCGCTGCAGATATTTGGCAACGAGCCTGAGCGGATGGCCGACATGGCCCAGCAATACGGCGCGGACTTCGCCTTCATCGACATCAACATGGGCTGCCCGGCCCCTAAAATTGTGCGCGGCGGCCAGGGCAGCGCGCTGCTGTGCCAAAGCCAGCTGGCCGGACGTATCATCGCCTGCTGTGCCCGGCGGCTTTCCCAGCCGGTGACGGTCAAAATGCGCATAGGATGGGATGCTGACCATCGAAACTATCTGGATTTTGCCCGCATGGCCCAGGACAGCGGCGCCGCCGCGCTGTGCGTGCACGGCCGCACCCGCGAGCAGTTTTATGCCGGCACGGCCGACTGGCAGGCCATTGCCGAAATAAAGCGGGCGGTGCGCATCCCGGTGCTGGGCAACGGCGACATCTGGGACGGCCCCGACGCGTTGCGGCGCATGGCCCAAAGCGGTGTGGACGGGCTGATGGTGGGCCGGGGCGCACTGGGCAACCCGTGGATATTCCGGCGCATATCCGACGCGCTGGCCGGCCGGCCGCTGTATACGCCGGACTTTGCCCAAAAGCGGCAGGTGATGCTGCTGCATTGCCGGCTGCAACAGCAGGTATACCCGGCCAGGCAGGCGGTGCTGCGCATGCGCAAGCACATGGCGTGGTATCTGAAGGGCTTTCGCGACGCCGCCAAGCTGCGCCAGCGGGTGTTCCAGATGGAAAGCATGGCGCAAATAGAGGCGTTTGTCGACGAGCTGGAGGCCTACAGCTCCCGGCGCGCCGACGGCGTATGACCCATTTATCCCGGCCGCAGAATCTGCCGCCGGGATTTGTGATTTCCCTGGGACGATGCTATAATAAACCATACATCTATAAGGGAAATTGACGCCTGGACGCCAGGCGTGTATCGATACGGGAGAGAGCACATGGCAGCAACCAAAAAGAATACGCGCAGCGCCAAAGGCGGCGCAAAAACCACACCCGCACGCAAGAGAAGGGCGCCGGCCAGCGAAATTGCCGGGCTGGTGCTGCTGGTATTGGGCATCTATCTGTTCATCAGCGTTGTGATGGAATCCTCAGGCATCGTGGGCGACGCCGTAAAGGGCGTGCTGCGGGGCCTGTTTGGCCTGACGGCCTACGTGGCGCCTCTGGGGCTGGTGGCGCTGGGCGGCGCGCTTATCATGCGGGGCAGCGCCCAGCGCAAAAAGGCCGGTCTGCTGGGCTATGTGCTGGTGGTGTGGAGCCTTTTTTGCCTGTTTGGCCTGTTTTTTACCGCGCGGCTGGATCGCTCTACCTACATGAGTTTTTTGGTGGACGCGTACACGCTGGGCCAGGACGCGCTGCTGGGCGCCGGCGCTTTCGCCGCGGTGCTGTTGTATCCTGCGCTGACCTATCTGGGCACGGTGGGCAGCTTTTTGTTGTTTGCCACCATCGTGCTGGTGGTGTGCATCATCAAATTTCGCCTGTCGCTGCGTAAGACCGGCGAGGGTATCAAAGAGGCCGGCGAACGCATCGTGCAAAACACCGGGCGCATTGTGGAGGAGCACCGCCAGGTGCGCGTTGCCCAGCGGGTGGCCCGCGCGCGGCAGGATTTGTTCATTGAGGACGTGGCCGCTCACCCCAACGCCGCCGCGCCGGATGTGGACTTAATCCAGCCCACCGTATTTGATAGCGCTGCCGTGCTGGCGCCGACGGCCGGCGAAGGGCCCGATCTGTTCTATGAGCCCCGGGCCGGGGGGGGCGACGCCGCGCAGCTGGCGCTGTTTAGCCTGGCCGGCACGC
>JAQVWW010000029.1 GCA_028709505.1 Eubacteriales bacterium | reverse complement strand
GGGGCTGAGCTGGGTTCGCTCGTCGCCGGGCGCACGCCGGTGGATATTGTGCTGGTACCCATCGTCACCATCGTCACCGGCGGTCTGGCCGGGACTTTTGTCGGCCCCTATATCAACCATTTCATGCCCGCATTGGGCGCGTTTGTCAATACGGCTACGCACCTGCACCCTTTCCCCATGGGCATCGTGGTTTCGGCCGTCATGGGGCTGGCGCTGACCGCCCCCATCTCTTCGGCTGCCATCGCCATATCGCTGGGGCTGGATGGTCTGGCCGCCGGCGCCGCATGTGTGGGCTGCTCGGCCCAGATGATCGGCTTTGCCGTATCCTCCTGGCGCGAAAACAAGCTGGGCGGCTTTCTTTCCCAGGGGGTGGGTACGTCGATGCTGCAATTTGGCAACATCATGCGCCGGCCGCTTATCTGGATCCCGCCTACGCTGACTTCCATCATACTGGGCCCCATTTCCACAGTGGTGTTGAAGATGACCAACAACAGCATGGGCGCCGGCATGGGCACGTCGGGGCTGGTGGGACCCATCGGCTCCTACGCCACGATGACGCAGACGATGCCCGGCTGGGAAGCGCTTATCCTCATCGTTTTGATGTGCTTTGTTTTTCCTGCGGCGCTGTCGCTGCTCATCTCGGAGTTTATGCGCAAAAAAGGCTGGATCAAGTTCGGCGACATGAAGCTCAACGAACTTTAAACGCCGCGAAATAAAATAAAGAAAATGCCGCCAAAAAAGCCGCCGCAAATCCGTTTGCGGCGGCTTTTTACATTCCCGCGGCGCGCCCTACTTGACGGGCTGGCAGGCCGGGCAAACATACACGTTGCCGCCCAGATAGGCCTGGCGGACGATTGCGTCGCCGCATATCGGGCAAGGCTCCTTCCACGTCTTGCCGGATAGCTGCGTACGGTATCCGCCGGCGCTGCCGAACAAGTCGTTTTCGGTATCGCGTCCGCCCCGGCGCGTCATCTCGGCCAGCGTGCCTTTTACGCTGCGGAACAATCGCTCCCTGTCGGCGTCGTCCAGCGCCGCAAGCTTGGTCTTGGGATGTATGCCGGCGGTAAAGAGGATATCCTGCAGCACGCCGTTGCCCAAACCGGGGATGCGCTGTTCGGTGGCCAAAAAGGCTTTTACGCTTAAATTAGGCTTTAGGCCGCCAAAAAGCCCGTCAAAGTATGCGGCGTCAAAGGCGTCGGTCAGCGGCGTGGGCTTTTCCCGGGCCACCAGATAGTAGGGATTGTCGTTTTCGCCATGGCGAAACGCCGAAATGAAGCCGTACATCTGCGTGGATATGGCCAACGCGCTGTCGTCGTCGAACCGTAGCAGCAGCTGATGCCGGGCCGGCACGGCGGCCGGCGCCGCGTAAAGGCGGGGATACGCGCCGTCGCCCAGCGTCAGGCGTATATCGCCCAGCGTTATTTCCACCTGCCCGGCCACCGCCCGGGCGCCGTCCACGGTGCAGCCGGTCAGCAGCGTCGGATAGTCGGCGGCGTCGCCATGGAAGAAGGCAAACTTATGCGGCGACGCGTTAATCGTGACGTGGGCAACGCGCCTGCCCTGGAGGGTTTGGGCGATCTGACGGGCCAGCGTATGGCTTTCGGGTATTTCGATCATGCACAAAATCCTCCTTTGCACCATTTTTGTCAGTATAGCACGGTATCTTGCCCACCGGATAGTGGTTTGCCGTTGCGGGTATAGAATAAAACGAATATAATGGGGATATTCCACACAAGGGGGATAGTTTTTATGGTATTTCAGACCGGTGAAACGCTGCGTTTGGGCATTATTGGGCTGGGCAACCGCGGTTTTGGCCAGCTGCGCGTGCTGACGGATATGCCGGATGTGGCCATATCCGGCGTGTGCGATAGTTACGCCGACCGCGTGGACAAGGCCCGCAGCCTGGTACAGGAAAAATGCGGCACAACGCCGATGGGCACCCAAGACTACCACCAACTGCTGGCGCGGGACGATATAGACGCCGTCGTCGTCATGACCGGCTGGACCAGCCACATCGAAATTGCCGTGGCGGCGCTGCACGCCGGCAAGGCCGTGGCGCTGGAGGTGGGCGGCGCGGCGTCACTGGACGAGTGCTGGCAGCTGGTACGCGCCCAGCAGCGCACCGGCCTGCCCTGCATGATGCTGGAGAACTGCTGCTACGGCAAGGTAGAAATGCAGGTGCTCAACATGGTCAAAAAGGGCCTCTTTGGCGAGCTGATTCACTGCCAGGGCGGCTACCACCACGACCTGCGCAAGGAAGTGGGCAACGGCGATATTGACCGTCACTACCGTCAACAGAATTTTATCCACCGCAACGGCGAGCTGTACCCCACCCACGAGCTGGGCCCCATCTGCAAGCTGCTCAACGTCAACCGCGGCAACCGTATGCTGCGCTTGAGCGCCATGGCATCCAAAGCCCGGGGCATGCAGCTGTGGATGCAAAAGCACCGAGCCGGCGAAGCCATCGCCGATACCCGCTTTAACCTGGGCGACGTGGTCACGACGATGATCCAGTGCGCCCAGGGCGAGACCATCGTGCTGACCCACGACTGCACGCTGCCCCGCCCCTATTCCCGCGGCGGCCTGGTGCAGGGTACCCAGGGCATTTGGATGGAGGACAACGCTTCGGTGTTTATCAGCGGCTTGTCGCCTGAGAACCCGGCCCACTGGTCGCCGGAAATTTGGGAGCCC
Source organism: Eubacteriales bacterium (assembly GCA_028709505.1). Taxonomy (GTDB): domain Bacteria; phylum Bacillota; class Clostridia; order Christensenellales; family UMGS416; genus STF2-111. Next base: position 5,804 of record JAQVWW010000029.1, on the reverse strand, counting down.
TTTGCCAACTACGACGACCCATACGGCCATCCGCTATGGAAGGCTTACCAGCAGTACGGCCTGCGCGGCGGGCACGACGGCATGGACTATTTGGTGCTCCGGGCCTTTATTGAAAGCGTGCAACAGGGTACGCCTACGCCCATCGACGTGTACGATACCGCTGCGTGGATGGCCGTCACCTGCCTAAGCGAGCAGTCCATCGCCGCCGGCGGCATGCCGGTGGAGGTGCCTGACTTTACCGACGGCCGATGGATCGACCGGGGTCCGGCGCTGCCCGGCGTGTACGCGCTGGACGACGTGTACGACAGGTTGTTCTAGCGCGGTTTAAAAGGCGCTTATCGTTGGCGCCGCGGCGCGTCACGGCGCGATTGGCTTTCGCAGTAATCAAAAGGGGCGTATCTGGCAGATACGCCCCTTTTACGTGCAAAAAACCCTCAGATCTGCTGCATATTTACCCTATTTCTTCTTAGCGCCGGCTTCCTTTAAGAAGCGACCCCAAAGCCGTGCAGAATCTCGTGGCCCTTCCCGCCCTCTTGCCGGGCCGATGGCGTGCGCGCGGTGCCTTTGGCCCACCGCCCAGCAAAAGAAGCGTTTTGCAATGTTTACTGCCCGGATATCGTATACGTCACCGGAATAAACTGCTCGTTCTGACTGTAGACGTAGACCAGCAGCGTCTGCCCGGCGGCGCCTGCCGGCACCAGCTGGCCGTTGACCAGCTTGGCCACGGCGGCCGACTCACCGCCGGAAAAGCGATAGAGCGTAACCGGGTAGCCGGCGTCGTCGCCGGCGTCGTCAAACACCGTATAGTACAGCGCGGCGCCGTCGGCGTCCCAGGCCACCTCGCCGATGGCAAGGTTTTGGGCCACCGCCGTCTCGCCGCCGCCGGGCGTCACGGTTTTAAGCGTATAGCCGTCCTGCTGCGCGTCTTCCAGCACCAGCAGGTTTCCCGATTTCCTGCTCAGCAGGAAGGAGAATCCACCACACAGGCGCCTGCCCTGGCCGGTGGCGGCGTCGACGGCGTAAATGCCGTCCTCCCATTCGCCGCCGCTCTGGGATAGGTAGATGGTGCCGCCGGAGACGTCCATATCGCCGCTGCTCATCTGCGCGTCGCTCAACGTTTTCACGCTGTAGGTGCCGTCGGCGAGGATATCCATTTGCATCAGCTGCAGCACATCCAGCTCGCCTGTGACGGCGTAGAGCGTGCTGCCGCTGAGCGCCCAGGCGCAGGCGGCGGTATCGTCTCCCAGCCCTTCCTCGGCGGCGGCAATCAGCGATTGGGTCTGGATATCGTAGAGGTACAGCGAGCGCACCATGCTGGTCTGGTCGATAAACGCCAGATACCGTCCGTCCGGCGAAAAGCTGGCCTGCAGGATGGATGAGAATTCAAACTCCAGCAGCAGCTGCGGTACGTCGTCCTGCGTAGAGCACTGGTAAAGCTTCTCATAGATGGTGACGCCACCATCCTCGGCGCTTAAGAAGAAAGGCCGCGTAAAGACATAGGACGAAGCGTCGGGCGTGTAACACAACACGCGGCCGTTGCTGACCAGCGCCGGCGCGCGCTGCTCCTGGCCGTCCTTTTTGAGCACCGGCGACTCGGCCAGCGCCTGCAGCATGCCCTGCTCGTTATAGTCGGGCAGCTGGCTGTTGGCCAGCTTGACCACGCTGACCGGCTTGGCCATAAGCTGCCGGGCCACCTCGTCGTCCTGGGGCAGCGAAAGGGTCGCCAGCTTCTGCTGCACCTGCTGGGCAAAGGCCTGGGCCTCTTCCTGCGTGTCAAAAGGCTGCGATACCAGCATGGCGTTGACCTTATCGCTGCTTAGGATGGGCAGCAGGCCCAAATCGTCGTCCAGCAGGCCGTCGCTGTACTCGTTAAAGGCGTTGAGCGTAGCGTACCACTTGATGTCGTCGGCCTTGTTCAGCGTACGGATGCGGATCTCCAGCTTGTTGCCCCGTTCGACAATCTTATACGCGTATTCATCCTTTACGCTGATATACAAACGCGTCTGCTCGGTGTTGATGGGCACCTCCTGCAGCACGCCGCCGATGGGCAGTTCGTTCATCTCATCCTTAAACACTTTATAGTCCCAAAAGATGAGGCCCTCGATGCTGAGAACCAGCCGATTCAGCCCGGCGATGTGCGAGGTGGTGTAGCTGGGCACGCCGGCCGAAGCCACCTCTTCCATACCCAGCTGCAGGCTGCCGCTCATAAAATTGAGGGTAATGACCGTATCGCCGGCGTCGGACGTCATCTGAATATCGCTTAGGTTCTGGCCGTACAGCTCCTGCCCGCCGCGCAGCGTCTGCTCGGCGGCGTAATATCCCGGCAGGTTTGACGAGGGCTCACTGTCGGCCCGGGCCGCCACCGGCTGATCCGTGCCCGGCGCGCAGCCCGCCAGCAAGGCGACCGCCAGCAGCCCCGCGATCAATAAACTGATTTTGCGTAACATATTCTCTCCCCTGTGTTGGTCAATATAAGTGCTGGGTAACTGTCTGCATTTGCTCCATGGCCGCCGGTACGTCGATGGTCTTGACCTGTCGGTTTTGCATCAATATCCGGCCGCGCACCATCGTCATGGTGATATCCTCGGTCGACGCGGCGTATACAATCTGCGCCGCCGCTTCGTGCCGGGGCGCCCACCAGGGCTTGGATGTATCCAGCAAAATCAAATCGGCGTCCTTCCCGACCTCGATACTGCCGCATACGTCCCCCAGCCCCAGCGCCCGGGCGCCGCCGAGGGTGGCCATCTGCAGCGCCGTATAGGCGTCCACCGCCGTGGGGTCCATGGCGCTTAGCTTGCCCAGCAGCGCCGCCAGCTGCGTCTCGCGCAGCATGTTGAGCGTATTGTTGCTGGATGCGCCGTCGGTGCCCAGCGCCACGTTGACGCCGGCGTCGAGCATGCGCTGCACCGGGGCGACACCGCTGGCCAGCTTCATGTTGCTGGCGGGGTTGTGCACGGCGTGCACGCCCTTTTCGGCCAGTATTTGGATATCCCCGTCGCTCAGCCATACGGTATGGGCCGCCGTCACCGGGCGGGCGAAGACGCCCAGATTGTCCATCCATTGGGCCGGCGTTACGCCGTAGCGCTGCCGACAGCCGTCCACTTCGGCCCGGGTTTCGGCCAAGTGCACGTGGATGCCGGCGGACAGCCGCCCCGCCTCGTCGACGATGCGCCGTACCGTGTGTTCGGTGTTCGTATACTCGGCATGAATACACAGCATGACGCTTATCCGCCCGTCGGCATGGCCGTGGTAGTCCCGGTACAGCCGCGTGGCGTCGGCCAGCCGCTCCTCAAACCCGTCGCCTGCCGTCATGCCGCGGCACAGCACCGCGCGGATGCCGCTTTCGCGCACCACCCGGGCCGTCTCGTCCATGAACATATACATGTCCGAAAACGTCGTGGTGCCGCCCAGCAGGCATTCGGCAATGCCTACGCGGGCGGCGGTGGCGCAGTCGCCTGTCTGCAAACGATCCTCGGCGGGGAATATCTTCTTGGTCAGCCAATCCTGCAGGTTCAAGTCGCTGCCGTAGCCGCGCAGCAGCGTCATGGCCAGGTGCGTATGGGCGTTGACAAACCCCGGCAACAGGATTCCGCCTTTGCCGTCCAGGACGGCATCGGGCGCTGCGCGCTGCGGCAGTTCTGTGCGCCGGCCCACATAGGCAATTTTGCCGTCGTCCACCAGCACGCAGCCGTTTGGGATCTCCCGGCGGTTGTCCATGGTCAGGATGTGGGCGTTCTCAATGAGCGTGGTCATGCCTGCCCCTTTCCGGCCACAATCTGCCGCAGATAATCCAAAAACTCGGCGCTGATCTCGTCGTCCCGCAGCGCATATTCCACGGTGGCCTGCAAGAAGCCCTGCTTGTTGCCGATATCGTAGTGGCGGCCGTCAAAATCCAGCGCGTACACGCCGCCCTGCCGGGCCTGGGCGTCCAGCGCGTCGGTCAGCTGAATTTCGCCGCCCTTGCCGGGCTGGGTTTGTTCCAGCAGCGCAAAGATGCCGCTGCCCAGCACATACCGGCCCAGTACCGCCAGGTTGCTGGGGGCGTCGTTCCGGTCGGGTTTTTCCACCAGGCGGCTGACCTGCATCACGCGGCCGTCCAGCGGCTGGCCGTCGATGATACCATAGCGCGACACCTGCTCCCAGCTTACCTTCTGGCCGCCGATAATGGTACCGCCATATTTTTCATAACATTCCAGCAATTGCCTTAAGCAGGGGGTCTGCGAATACACCATGTCGTCGCCCAGCATCACGGCGAAAGGCTCGTCGCCGATGAACTGTTTGGCGCACAGGATGGCATGGCCCAGGCCCAGCGGCTCTTTCTGGCGCACGTAGTAAATGTTGGCCATGTCCGAGATGCGACGCAGCTGCTCGATGCGATCGGTATCCTGTTTCTTGCCCAGCAGCACTTCCAGCTCCACCGAATGATCAAAATGATCCTCGATGGAGCGCTTGTTGCGCCCGGTGATAATGAGCACGTCCTCAATGCCCGAGGCCACGGCCTCCTCCACCAGGTATTGGATGGTGGGCTTGTCCACCACCGGCAGCATCTCCTTGGGCTGGGCCTTGGTGGCCGGCAAAAAGCGCGTGCCCATGCCGGCGGCCGGGATGACGGCCTTCGTGATTCTCTTCATGCTATCCCTTCTTTCGTAACAATGGAAAAAATCAGTGGCCCGGGCGTAAAAGGCTCCTGTGCCACCTGCACCGCTTGGACTATCTTATCCCGCGCAATTTTCCATTTTGTTTCATCGTTGACATAAAGTGTGGCCAAAGGCTCCCCTTTTTCCACGCGATCGCCCAGCTCTTTGTGCAGCACGTAGCCCACCATCGGGTCGATGGCGTCGTTCTTGCGCACGCGGCCGGCCCCCAGCGTCTGGGCCGCCCGGCCCAGCTCTTTGGTATCCATGGCGGCAATGTATCCGGCGCGCTGGGAGACTACCTCCCGGCAAAGGCGGACGTTTACCAGCCTGTCCGGGTGCCGCAGGAAAGTCTCTTGGGCGCCCAGCGCCGCCAGCATCTGCATGAGCTTTTCATAGGCCCGGCCCGATTCCAGCGCCGCGCGCAGCTTCTCCCGCGCCTGCGCTTCGTCGTGGGCCGCGCCGCCCAGCAGCAGCATCTGGCTACCCAGCGCGTAGCACAGTGCTAAAAGTCGGCTGTCCGCCTGCCTGCCCTGTAAGACTTCCAGCGCCTCGGCCACCTCCAGCGCGTTGCCCACGGCGTGCCCCAGCGGCTGGTTCATATCGGTTATCAGCGCCACCGTCTCGCGCCCGGCCAGATTGCCCAGCGCCACCATGGCGCGGGCCAGCGCCTGGGCCTGCGGCGCATCGGCCATGAAGGCGCCACCGCCGAACTTGACATCCAGCACGATGGCATCGCAGCCGGCGCAGAGTTTTTTGCTCATGATGGACGACGCGATAAGCGCAATGCTGTCCACGGTGGCCGTCACGTCGCGCAGCGCGTAGAGTTGCTTATCCGCCGGCGCCAGCTGGGACGACTGCCCCACCACCGCCAGCGATGTTTTGCGGGCCAGCGCCAAAAACTGCTCTGTGCTCAAGTCGGCCCTGACGCCGGGGATGCTCTCCAGCTTATCCACCGTGCCGCCGGTATGACCCAGGCCCCGGCCGGACATCTTGGCCACCGGCAGGCCGCAGGCCGCCGCCATCGGCGCCACGATGAGCGTCGTGGTATCGGCCACGCCGCCGGTGGAGTGCTTATCCACCTTGACGCCGGGGATGGACGACAGATCCACCATCTCGCCCGAGCGCGCCATGGCCCAGGTCAGGTCGGCCGTCTCCCGGTCGGTCATG
>JAQVWW010000028.1 GCA_028709505.1 Eubacteriales bacterium | reverse complement strand
GAAGCGCAGCAGGCCGATTGGCGCGGACAGGCTGGCCAGCACGATCTCCAGCGCGGTGGCCGGGAAGTCCGAAGCGGCCTGATAGGCGTTTTGGGCCACGTAGCCCACCTTTGCCCAGTCTTTAAACGCCGATACGTCGCGGCCAAAGAGCCGTATGCCGCCGCTGGTGGGCGCAAGTTCGCCCAGCAGCAGGCGCAGCAGCGTGCTCTTGCCGGCGCCGTTGGCGCCGATAATAGCGACAAACTCACCCGCGGCGACCGAGAAGCTGACCTGCGAGAAGATGGGCTGGCTTTCGTACTGGAAGCTTACGTTGTCTACTTCGATTATGTTTTGCATGCGGTTAGTCCTGCAGCGCCTGGGTAAGCGCGGTAAGATTCTGGCGCATCACCGAGAAATAATCGTCGCCCGCCGCCTGCTGCTCGTCGCTTAGGCCCTCTACCGGGCTGAGCACGGCGGTATGCGCGCCAATGGCATCGGCGATGGTCTGCGCCACTTTGGGGTTGACCATCTCTTCGAAGAAGATGGTCCCGACGTCGTTGTGCCGGGCAAAATCGATGATGGCTGCCATGCGGGCAGGGGTCGGTTCGGAGTCGGGAGAGAGGCCTTCGATGGGCACCTGGTTTAGGCCGTAGGCGGCGCACAGATAGCCAAAGGCCTGGTGTGCCACGACGATATCTTTGCGGGGCAGCGGCGAGAGAGCCGTTCGAAACTCGTCGTCCAGTTTGTCCAATTCGGCGGCGTAGTGCTGATAGTTGGCCTCGTAATAGGCGGCGTTGTCCGGGTCGGCCTGGGCAAAGGCCCGGCTGATGGCCGCCATCTGTATTTTGACGTTGAGCGGGTTGAGCCATACGTGGGGGTCGTGTTGGCCGTGGTCTGCGTGAGCCGGCGCATCTTCGTCGTCCTGCTGATTGTCCAGCAGCGGCACGTCGGCGGCGGTTTCAACAGCCAGCAGGCTCTCGTTTTGCAGCGATGCAAGCACGTCGTCCACCCAATGCTCCATGCCGACGCCGTTATAAAGGAAAACATCGGCGCGTTCGAGATCGACAATGTCGGCGACGACCGGCTCCCAATCGTGGGGCTCGATGCCGGCGGGCACCAGGTTGGTCAGCGCAATCTTATCGCCGCCAATCTTCCGGGCAAAATCATACATGGGGTAGAAGCTTGTGCAGACCAACAGCTTATCGCCGGGGGCGGCTGTGCCGGCGGGGGCGGCGCAGCCGGCCAACAGCGCCGCCGCCAGCATAAGCGCCGGCGCAACGATCGTGATTTTTCTCATAGTTCCTCCTGAATGGCTCTGCCATAGCAAAGCGCCAGCATGGGTAACCGTATCGATGCCGCGTAAACGCCGGGCGCCGCGGCCGCCACCCATACATAATGCTAAATGCATATGGTTCTCATTTGCATTTATTGTAAGAGCTTTGCCGCCGGCTGTCAAGCATTGCGAAAAAAAGGTTGTGTGGAAAAACGCGGCGCAGGCGGGTGCGGCGCAAAGGCGGTGAAGATGCCGGTGAAGCTTCGGTTTTGGCGGGCATGATTTCTCCGGATTCGGGAAATACTTCCACCATATGGACATATGGGAGGGACGGGGCGTATGAAGCGGGCGGGCCGGCTGCTGAGACAAATCCATCTGCGCTGTATTGACGACAGCATCTCCATGCTGGGTGCCGGGTTTGCCTATTATTTGATGCTGGCGTTCTTGCCTTTTTTGGTATTTTTGGCAAATCTGGCCACTTTTACACCGCTGGCAAACGCGACGGTGCTGGAGCAGCTTAGCCAAATTATGCCCCGGGACGCCTACGGCGTGGTGACCGACGTGCTGGCCGATATTATGGACGGCAACCGCGTAAGCGCGTTGGTCGTCAGCGCCGGCGCAACGCTGCTGGCGTCGTCCAACGGGTTTATCGCCATCATGCGGGGGCTTAACAAAGCTTACGACGTGAAAGAAACGCGCAACTTTTGGGTCACCCGCGGGCTGTCGCTTATCTTTACGGCGCTGGTGGCGCTGCTGCTGCTGGTCAACGTCGTACTCATCGTGTTTGGCGAGCGGATATTGGCCTATGTGGAACAGCGGCTTCATGTAACGTCGCTGGTGGTGGTGGCCGGGCATCTGATGCGCGTCGCGCTGCCGCTGGCGTTGATCTTTGTCATATTGGCGCTGCTGTATCGCCATATCCCCAACCACAGGCTGCCTTTTCGCTATCAGGTGCCCGGCGCGCTGTTCGCGGCGGTGGTGTGGGTGGTGTCGTCGCTGGTGTTCTCGTTTTATGTGGAGCGGTTCACCAACTATTCGCTGGCCTACGGCAGCCTGGGCGGCGTCATTATTCTCATCGTATGGCTGTACCTGTCCAGCGCCGTGCTGCTGGTGGGTAGCGAAATCAACGCCGCGTTGGCTCTGCGCCGCCATAAAGCCGGTATGCCTGAGGCTTGACGAGGCGGAACCGCCCACATCCGGCAAAATCCGCCCAAAACGCCCAAATGCGGCGCTTTTTGTTTTTGACGGCCGCCATGCGGGTATCTATTTAAGAGAAATGCCCGGTTTGCGGATGCGTCGCCGGGGAGAAATGGGGAACAGGGAGGTATTTTGGATGATGTGGTTTAGCGGGCTAAACCCGATGGCCCAGGCGCTGGCGGCCACTTGCTTTACGTGGTTTATGACGGCGGCGGGCGCCGCGCTGGTGTTCTTTTTCAAGACCATTCACCGCAAGGTGTTGGATTCCATGCTGGGCTTTGCCGCCGGTGTTATGATAGCCGCCAGCTTTTGGTCGCTGCTGGCGCCGGCCATCGAGATGTCCGAAGCCGCCGGGCAGCTGCCCTGGCTGGCGCCGCTTATCGGCTTTTTGCTGGGCGGCGGGTTTTTAAAGCTGGCCGACAGCATTCTTCCCCACGTGCACCTGGGAGTATCCACCGAAAAGGCGGAAGGCATCAAGACCCACTGGAAGCGCAGTGTGCTGCTGGTGACGGCCATCACGCTGCACAACATACCCGAGGGATTGGCCGTAGGCGTGGCCTTTGGCGCGGCGGCGGCTGGTTTTCCGTCGGCTACGGTGGCCGGCGCGGCGGCGCTGGCGGTGGGCATCGGCCTGCAGAACTTCCCCGAAGGCGCGGCGGTGTCCATTCCGCTGCGGCGCGAAGGCGTCTCGCGCAGCAAGAGCTTTTGGTACGGTCAGGCTTCGGGCCTGGTAGAGCCGATAGCCGGCGTGCTGGGCGCGGCGGCGGTATGGGCGATGCAGCCCATTTTGCCCTATGCGCTGGCCTTTGCCGCCGGCGCTATGATATACGTGGTGGTGGAAGAGCTTATCCCCGAGGCCCAATCCAGCGGCAACTCGGACATCGCCACCATCGGCACGATGCTGGGTTTTGCCGTGATGATGGTGCTGGACGTGGGATTGGGATAGCGCCCGCCGGCGTTGTGGCGGCCCGTATTATATGGATAAAAACGCATAAAAGGCCGCATAAGCGGCCTTTTAGAGCGTCAAAAAACCCTCTACGGTTTAATTTTTGAGTTAAAAAATATTCTTCCCCGCTTAAGCGACAGGTGCGAAAGACGCCGGGAAATAACGAAAACCCGTCGTTTTCTACTGGAGACCATCTCGATCCCAAGACGCAGCCTTTTGCTGGAAAAAGCAGGCGGGAAGACAATGCCAGTATCAAACTTTTCACCGCTAGGCAAAGTAGAAAAAAGGTGAAAGGATTCTCCATTATGCCGATATATCTGCAAACGCAGCGAGGAAAAGTGCGCATCAACGAACAAATCGCCCAAAAGTACCGGCTCAAAGCCGGTACGCTGTCCCCCAATACCGGTTATCCCATTGTGCAAAGCGGTATGGCGCACAATGCCGTCCGCAGCGCCGCTGCCGACGACGAGATGCGCGCCGATATTGCGCGCAGCTATCCCACCGTCGACGCCATACGCAATCCCATCGGCGATCTGGGCTTGAGCACCGCCGAGATACTGGACATCTCCCAGGGGGTGGATTCCAGCAACCGTTAAATCTGGCGGCGGTCGGCCAGACGGAACAGGCTGCGGTCAAAGCGTACAATGCCTTCGTCACGCATGCGGCCCAGCTCGCCGGACATGGCGCTGCGATCCACCGATAGATAATCGGCCAGCTCTTGCCGGTTAAAGGGGATGGTAAACGTGTTGCTGCCGGCGCGCTGCGCCTGGGAGGATAGGTACGACAACAGCTTTTCCCGCGTGGTGCGCTGGGTGATATGTTCCATTTTCTGCGTCAGCAGGATGTTCTTGTCGGCCAGTATCTTGACCATGTTCCGGATAAGCTGGTTGTGAAAAGCGCAGGCGGACGTGCAGGTGGTGAAAATTTTTCGGTAATCCACCAGCAGCACTTCAGTCTTTTCCACAGCCACAACATTGACGGGTATCCGATCAATTCCGGCGCACGAAAAAGACTCGCCGAACAGCTCACCGGGGCATAAATGTGTTAAAATAGAGCGGTTGCCCCAGAAATCTTCCTTCATCACCTGCGCGCTGCCCGACAGCACGACGCCCATGTGGCCCGCGGCATCGCCGGCCGAAAGAATAAAGCTGTTCTTTGGGCAGATTACCCTGCGCGCCGCCAGGCAGTGCAGCAGAGTTTGCAGGTCGTCGGGCGCAATATCGGCAAACAGCCGGCAACTGCGCAGCGATAACAGTGCGTTTTCCATGTTTACTCCTCACGTGTTGTAAAAACAACAGATTATTGGGTAAAAGCATAATAGAATAAGGGCGAAAAGTCAATGAGCCGCTGCCGGGATAAATTTGCAAAGATCTGGTAAAATAGGAAGGATGGCAGCGCAACAAAAGACAATAGCGTGCCCGGCCCGGGCCGCGGCATTATGGGAGGGGAAACGATATGTTACGTACCATCATTAAAATCGACGAAGAACTGTGCAACGGCTGCGGGCTGTGCGCCCAGGCCTGCCACGAAGGAGCCATCGCCATGGTAGAGGGAAAGGCCAAGCTTATCCGTGACGACTACTGCGACGGCCTGGGCGATTGCCTGCCGGCTTGCCCCACCGGCGCCATCGCCTTTGAAGAGCGCGAGGCGGCGGCTTACGATCAAGCGGCGGTAGATGCGCATCTGGCGCAGCGCAGCGCAGCGCCCTGCGCCGGCGGCTGCCCCGGCAGCGCCGCCCGCTCGATGCGGCCCGGTCAGCCGGCGCACCAGGCGTGCCAGGCGCCCCACGCGGCCCACAGCGAGCTGATGCAGTGGCCGGTGCAGATCAAGCTGGTGCCGGTGCCCGCGCCGTATTTTGATAACGCCAACCTGCTCATCGCCGCCGACTGTACCGCTTTTGCCTACGGAAATTTCCACGAGGAATTCATCCGCAACCGCATCGCCATCATCGGCTGCCCCAAGCTGGACGCCGGCGACTATAGCCAGAAGCTCACCGAGATACTGCGCCAGAACGCCATCAAGAGCGTCACAATCGTGCGTATGGAGGTGCCTTGCTGCGGCGGCATCGTACACGCCGCCACCACCGCCCTGCAGAACAGCGGCAAAATGATTCCCTGGCAGGTGGTGACCGTGTCCACCGACGGCAGAATATTGGATTAGGAGATTGCTCGCGGTGAAAAACGTGTATATTAAAAATATTCCGCACGAAAAGGTGCTGGCGCTGGCCGGGCAGGTGCGCACGCTGCCGGGCCAGGTTGTCAGCAAGACGCTGTCTCAAACCAGTGCGCTGAGCCTGACGCTCTTTGCCTTCGCCAAAGGCGGAGCGATCGGCCCCTACGACTCCCGGGGCGATACGCTGGCCAACGTCATAGAAGGCGTGGGCCGCTTTACTGTGGACGGCGTGGATTATCGCGTAAGCGCCGGCGAGGTGCTGGTAATGCCTGCTCAAAAACCTCATACGGTATTTGCCGAAGAGGATTTTAAAATGATGCTGACCGTTGTATTTTCAGCGTAACGCAAGAAAGGAGACTGCCATGAAGGTAACCATTGACCGCTCGGGTTGCATTGGCTGCGGACTTTGCGCGTCGCTTTGCCCCGAAGTATTTGCTATGGCTGACGATGGTTTGGCCGAAGTGATATCCGAAGATCCGCAATACGCCGACGGCGCCCAACAGGCCGCCGAGGAGTGCCCGGTTTCGGTTATACATGTAGAAGAATAAAGGTAGTTTTAGGGAGGGAAAGAATGAATCACCAAATGTTTTGCTTTCAATGTGAACAGACGGCCAAAGGCGCCGGCTGCACCGGCAAGGCCGGCGTATGCGGCAAGCAGGCCGACACCGCCAACCTGCAGGATAACCTGACCGGCGCGCTGGTGGGTTTGGCCCGCGCCGCCCGCGTCCATACGCCCACCGACGAGACGCACCGCGTGATGATGGAAGCGCTGTTTACCACCATCACCAACGTGAACTTTGATGATGAAGCCGTACAGGCCCACGTGGACGCCGTCCACGCCGCCAAAGAGGCGCTGATGGGCAAGAGCGGCTGCAGCGCCTGCAGCGCCGCCTGCGCAGACGATTACGACATGGCCAAGCTGTGGGAAGACGCCGAAGATGTGCGCTCGCTCAAGACGCTGATTCTGCTGGGCCTGCGCGGCATGGCCGCCTACGCCTACCATGCCTTGGTGCTGGGCTACAGCGACGCCACCGTAAACGATTTTTTCTACAAGGGCATGTTTGCGCTGGGCGAAGACTACGGCATGGACGAGCTGCTGCCGCTGGTGATGGAAACCGGTACCGTCAATTTGACCTGCATGGAGCTTCTGGACCGCGCCAACACCGAAACCTACGGCACGCCGGTGCCTACTACGGTGCCGATGACCATCGAAAAAGGCCCGTTTATTGTGATAACCGGCCACGATCTGTACGACCTAAAGCTGCTGCTGGATCAAACGGCGGGCAAAGGCATCAACGTCTACACCCATGGCGAGATGCTGCCGGCCCATGCGTATCCCAAGCTTAAGGAATACCCGCACCTAAAGGGCAACTTTGGCACCGCCTGGCAGAACCAGCAGAAGGAATTTGCCAACATTCCCGGCCCGGTGCTGTTCACCACCAACTGCTTAATGCCGGTACGCGACAGCTATCGTGACCGCATCTTTACCACCGGCGTAGTGGCCTATCCCGGCATGGTACACATCGGCGAAGACCGCGACTTTACTCCGGTCATCGAAAAGGCGCTGGAGCTGGGCGGCTACGAGGCCGACACGGTGCTGACCGGTATCAACGGCGGTAAAGAGGTGACCACCGGCTTTGGCCGCGGTACCGTTCTTTCGGTGGCCGATACGGTAATCGACGCGGTTAAGGCCGGCGCCATCCGCCATTTCTTCCTGGTGGGCGGCTGCGACGGCGCCAAGCCCGGCCGCAACTACTATACCGAGTTCGTGCAGAAGACGCCGGCCGACACCGTCATCCTGACGTTGGCCTGCGGCAAATACCGCTTCAACGACCTGGACTTGGGCGAAATCGGCGGCCTGCCCCGCATTATGGATATGGGCCAGTGCAACGACGCCTACAGCGCCATTCGCGTGGCGGTGGCGTTGGCCGAGGCCTTTGAATGCGGCGTGAACGACCTGCCGCTGACGCTGGTGCTGTCCTGGTATGAGCAAAAGGCCGTCTGCATCCTGCTGACGCTGCTGTCGCTGGGTATCCGTAACATCTATCTGGGGCCCACGCTGCCGGCGTTCGTATCGCCCAACGTGCTCAACTATCTGGTGGAGAACTTTAACGTCACGCCCATCAGCACCGCCGAGGAAGACCTGAAGAAGATTCTGGGATAATCCACCGCAAACCCAAAGCCGCCGGCTGTTTTGCCGGCGGCTTTTTCATTGAAGCAGCAGCGCAATCGACGCAGTCTAAACCAACGAGCGCCGCCTGACATGGATTTCGCCGGCCAGCCAGAAAAACATCGGCAAATAAATCTGAAACAGCGACGCGTACATCTTGTAATATTGAAAAAAATGCTGGATATGCATGGTGCTATTGTAAAATACGGAGCAGACCGCCATGCACAGCAGTCCCGCCGGCAGCATGACTGCCTTTTCATCCGGCAGGTTAAAAAGCTTTGTGATGCCTCGGGCGGTAGCCGTCAACGCGATGGTGATTTTGACCAGACCCGACAGCAGAAAGTTCATAGAAATGCTGCCTTCGATGCGGACAAAAAATTCACCTATGTTGATGGTGCGGGCGGCAATATACGACGGGAAGTATTCGATGGACAACATCGGCCCGCCCAATATGAGAATGTTGCGAATGGTGGCCACCAGCAGCAGCGCCGCCGCCAGCAGCGTGCCCGTCAGATAGATACGGTAGGGGCTTTCCTTCTTTTTGATGGAATCAGCCACACCCAGAAACAGCACGCTGGCGCCGAACGGCGCACAAAAGGCCGAGTAAGAGGCGTCGGCTATCTCCCGAGGGCTATGGTTGAGCACCGGCAGCAGGTATTCGGGCCTTACTTGCTTAAGCGAGAACAGCGACGTTAGCACGATGACCAGAACCACCACCGGTACCGCCAGCAGCGTCATCTTTCCCAGCAGAGTAACATCTCTTTTGGCCAGATACACGGTTGTCACCGTCAGTAAAATCAGAATGATGAGCTGCGGCGTCTCCAGCAACGTAACGATATGGAAAAACTCGGTAAAATAGCGCATTACGTTGGCGGAGATGTCGATGCCG
>JAQVWW010000027.1 GCA_028709505.1 Eubacteriales bacterium | reverse complement strand
ATAAAAACCGCGCCATGATGGATATATCCAGCTGTTCCATCAGCAGCTCGCCCAGCCGGGGCCTATCCAGAATGCGCAGCGAAAGCGGATAGCGCCGTGTGACGCTGCCGGGGCTGATAAGAATAAGCGCCTGCACCATATCGGGATAGCGCAGCGCCGTCTCCAGCGCGTAGATGGCCCCTTCGCCGGCGCCGCACAGCACTGCCGGCGCCAACTCGCAACGCAGCAAAAATTCCGCCAGCATATCGGCCATGGCCCGCGCGGAAAGATCGGCGCAGTCGGGGCATTGGGCATAGCCCTGGCCCGGCAAGTCCACCGCCGCCACCCGGGCGTGATCGGCCAGCGGGATGATGTTTTTGCGAAACGTAAACAGCGAAAGCCCCGCCGGCGGCAGCATGACCAGCGGCCGGCCACAGCCATCCTCATAATAATGAAGATTGGCCTGGCCCGCCGTCACATAAGCGCCCATATGCGGCGAATTGACAAAGGTGTTATGGAAGATAACCATATCCGAACCGTCACTCGCAATCTGCTTACCTGGCAAAAATATGGTGTGCCGCTTACTTCGAATTATTCCGGTTTGCCTGAGAATTGTCAAGGGATTGGCCGCCGGAAATGCCGGGTTTTACTAAGATTTTATATTTGCCCCTGCCAAAGCGCGCAAAAGGCCGCCGCGAAGGCGATGGGCGCAAAGACGGCGGGCCGGACGCCTACGCCGTGGCTGTGCGGCCGCGCTGAAAAACAGCGTTTGCAACCGACGTGTGG
The DNA here is from genome assembly GCA_028709505.1 of Eubacteriales bacterium. GTDB lineage: Bacteria > Bacillota > Clostridia > Christensenellales > UMGS416 > STF2-111. The sequence continues at coordinate 7,907 of JAQVWW010000027.1, read as the reverse complement.
CGGCGCGTCCAACGCGCGGCAAAAAAGCCCGATCATTCCGTTGACGAAAAAGACCGTGGATGGGGGCAGATCCTGACGACAGTGCGGCCAATGGGTCGGCGTCACCCGCGCGGCCGCGTAAAACGCCGTTCGCCGGTGCCGTCGTCCAGCAGCAGCGCGCCGTCGGCGTCAAACGCCACCGTGTAGAGCAGCTGCCCCCGGCTATCCTGGACGGCGCCGGCAGACAACGCGACAACCCGCGAATCGGCTTCGTCGCTATGCGCCGTTTCCAGATGGATGCTGCCGTCGTTGCGCCGATGGAAGGTGATGGTATCGTCATCGGCTTGCCAGACGCCCTCCAGCGCCGCGCCCAGCAGCGGCGGCTGGGCCAGCAGGTCGGGCGCGTCCTCCCAGGCGCCCAGCGCAAAGAGCGCTTTGCACAACGTGGGCAGCAGCGGCGCGTCGCCGGCGGATATCGCCCGGTGGGCCTGCAACAGCGTGCGGTAATCGCCGCTGCGCTGGTACCCGCCCAGCGCGTTAAAATAAACCAGCGCCTGGTCGTACTCCCGGGCGTGATACCGCGCGATGGCCCGGGGATAAAGGCCGCTTTGCATGGCCCGCAGCAGCTCGGGGGCGTTCCCGGTGCCGCCGGCGGTTCTGGCCGGCGGGATGCCCGCGACGTAGTCGCCGGCTTCGTAGCAGGTCTGTGCGTACAGAAAGGCGCATTGTTCCAGGCTGTCCCGCGCCGGCAAGTAACCGTGGCCGACTAAGTCCAGCAGCTGCGCATAGGCGGCGGCATAGTCCCGGGCGTCCATCTTGCGCTGCGCCAAATACAGCGTAATTTCGGATACGTCATCGGCGCGGTCCGCCGAGGATGCATGGCACTTTTCCAGCGCTTCGTTCAGCCGGCCGGCATCGATCAACGCCCGGATAAGCTGCGTTTCATACTGCCGGGCCAGCGCGTCGGCGTTGCGAAAGCCGCCCAGCGCATCCAGCAGGTCAACCGCCTGGGCAAAGCGCTCTTGGGTCAGCGCCGCGCCGGCTTCGCACAGCATGCGGCAGCGCCGCGTCTCGCGGTAACTCTCGGGAAGGGGATAGAAGGCGGCATAAGCGCCGGCATAGTCGCCGCTGTCCAGCTGCACCAAGGCGGCGGCATAGCGGGTATTGGCCCAGGCCCAGCCGCCCCAAAGCGCGGCGCAGCACAGCAGCGCCGCGCCCAGCAACAGGCATTTGCGGCCGAAACCTTTGGGCAGCCCCGCAGAACGCCGGCGCTGCAGCACAAAAAATACGAGGAATTCGCCCAGCATGGCCGCGCCTATCAAACCCAGCGCCACCGCCGGCACGCGCGACGGCGAAAGGGCGCTGGGTACGCATGGGGGAAGGCCAATTGTCAAAATCAGATTTGCCACGGCAGGCGCTCCATTTTGCTTGCTGATGATATTATTATAACAAAGAAACTGCATAATTTGACAGGATCTTATAAGGTTCGCCACGCAAAAGCCGCTTGCAACCTATTCGCCGGCGGTGTACCTTATAGGCATAGCAGCATCACCGGAGGTACGCAGGTTATGAAATCCTTTTTGCACGAAGACTTTTTACTGAGCACGCCCATGGCGCGGACGTTGTACCATACCCACGCGCAGCCGCTGCCCATTATCGATTACCATTGCCACATTTCGCCGCAGCAGATATGGGAGGATAAGCCGCTGCCGTCCATCACGCAGGCGTGGCTGGGCGGTGACCACTACAAATGGCGGGCGCTGCGCGCCACCGGTACACCCGAGGTCTACATCACCGGCGATGCCGACGACTACGACAAGTTCCTGGCCTGGGCCAAAACGCTGCCCAAGCTGGTGGGCAATCCTCTGTATCACTGGACGTATCTGGAGCTGAAGCGCTATTTCGATTACGATGGGCCGCTCAACGCCGACACGGCCCGGGACGTGTACGACCTGTGCAACCGCCGCCTGGCGCAGAGCGACATGTCGGCCCGCGGCATCATCCGCCAATCGCGGGTGGAATGGATAGGCACCACCGACGACCCGCTGGATTCGCTGGAATATCATCAGCGGCTGGCCGCCGACGCATCCTGCGGCTTTGCGGTGAAGCCGGCGTTCCGGCCCGACCCGGCGCTGCACATACACAAGAGCGGATTTGCCGGATATTTGCAGAAGCTGGGCCAAGTGTCCGGCGTGGACATCGTCGACATGGCCAGCCTCTACGCGGCGCTGGATAAGCGTATCGAATACTTTGCCCGCCGGGGCTGCACTCTTTCGGATCACGGGCTGGACAGCTGCGTCTGCCAGCCGGCCGGTGAAAAGGAGCTGGACGATATCCTGAGCCGCGCCCAGCGCGGGCAGCCGGTGACAGAGCGCGACATTGCCGCCTATCAGACGGCGCTGCTGTGCCATCTGGGTGGCGTATACGCCCAACGAGGCTGGGTGATGCAGCTGCACTTCTCGTGCATCCGCAACAGCAACGGCCGCATGCTGGAGCGGCTGGGGCCGGACACCGGCTTTGACAGCATCCGCAGCGCCGGCGGCGTGGACGCGCTGGCCGGGCTGCTGGACAGGATGAACAGCCGCGACAGCCTGCCGGATACGATAGTCTATTCGCTCAACGCGACGGACAACGCCGCCATCGACGCCATCATAGGCGCCTTTTGCAGCGATACGGTGCGGCTGCGGCACGGCGCGGCCTGGTGGTTTAACGACACGCTGCAGGGCATGACCGAGCATCTGAACACGCTGGCCAGCATCGGCGCGCTGGGCACATTCCTGGGGATGCTGACCGATTCGCGCAGTCAGCTGTCCTACACGCGGCACGAGTACTTCCGGCGCATTCTGTGCCGCATACTGGGCCAATGGTGCGACGACGGGCTGTACCCCGCCGATGAGCAGGCCATGGCGGCGCTGGTGCGGGATATCTGCTACTACAATGTCAAGGACTATATGAAGATTCAGTAGGCGCCCGGGCGGCGGTGCCGGCGGCTATATTTTGGCAGACGAACCGCGTGCGGCGGTGCGCCAAACGGCGCCGCGATGGTAAACGGCAATCTGGGGCGGGCCTGACGCGAGTACCGGGGGCGGATGGAGGCGCCCGGGGCAGCGGATGGTTACCGGCTATGGCGCGGCCGTATCACTCTGCGGGATAGGAAAATGGGATGCGAAGCCTATTGGCCCCTGAGGGTGGCGCGTGGAGGGAGCTGCAAAACGCTGGTTTTGCGCGGCGTAAGCCGTTTGCCACACCCCGCAGAGGGTGTGGGGGTTCAAATCGGGCTGCTTACACGGCATAGGCGCACTGTGGGGCCGAACTCTTTCTATGATGTATGCACCAGCCGCATGTGCCGTATGGATTCATCTGTCTCCAGGGATAAGCTCCGGCCGGTTATTGCGCCGCTTGTAACGCAGGCATCACATTTTCGCCGCGGCACCTGCGCCCGTTTCGCTTTAAAATACGGCAAGGCGCCTGCCCTTTCGGGCAGGCGCCTTGGTATGTCTCATCAAAAAATACATTAGGATAAACCGGCTTATTCCTCCCGGTAGACAAAATGCTGTACGCCGTCGTTTAGCTTGTGCAGCAGCGGGACGGCGTCGGCCGGGTATACGGTAAGCTGGCTAAGCCGCGCAATGGGTATCCAATGAAAGGCAATTTGAAAATCCCTTCCGCCGGCTTGCTCCTCGCGCGTGTAAAACGTGCCGTCTGTGGGTGTGTGCGGGCTTTGAATGTGCACCGTATAGTACAAGCAGATCTGCTGGCAGCGCTTGCCCGCCCACGGAAAGAAGATTTCGGCCACCCATCGCAGCGGGCCCACCGAGATTTCGGCGCCAATTTCCTCTTGAAACTCCCGCTCCAGCGTCTGGGCATGGGTTTCGCCAAAGGCCACCTGGCCGCCGGGAAAGGCATAGCCTTCGTCGTTGGCGGGCTTTTGCAGCAGCACGTTGCCGTTGTGGATACAAATGCCGGCCACGCGATAACTGAAGCGCTGGCCCTCTTTTTCAAACAGGATATCGGGCATTGGGCGGGCTCCTTTCGGGCAGGGATCGTCAGGCCGGTAAGTCGGGGGTTTGCCGCCTGCGCCGCAGCAGGAACGAGCCGGCGTACAGCAGGCCCGACAGCAGGCTCATAACGCCGGCGGTGACGTAAAAGTTTGTGACGCCGATGGCGTCCATCAGCATACCGCCGAAAAAGTTACCGAAGATGCCGGCCACCGACAGCACCGAGCCGAACAGCGTCTGGGCCGTCGCTTTGAGATCGTCGGGCGCCAGCGTGTATACATAGTTGCTGGCCGACGCGATGTAAAGCCCGCCGCCCAGGCCGTGGAACGTGGAGATGAGCACAATCTGCCAAAAGGCGGTGGCCACCGAGTACAGGCTGCACTCTATCGCATAAAGCACGGTACATCCGATGAGCATCCAGTACAGCGGCACCTTCTTGCGCAGCGGCTTAAGCAGCAACAGCATCGGGATCTCCAGCAGCGCCCGATACCCGGTTATCAGCCCCATCTTGGACGGATCGCCGTGCACGGTGGTGACCAAAAAGGGCAGCAGGTTGATGGCGGTGCTCACCGATATCTGCAGCAGCGCCACAAAGGCCAGGAACAGCAGATACTGCTTGTTTTGCAGCAGGCGGCCGATGTTCATATCGTGCAGCGGAACGGCTTTGCGCTTTTGCACATCGTCTTTGACGCTGTAACACAGGATAAACAGCGGTATCGCCGTGATAAGCGCCAGATAGAACGTCGGCGCCACGTTGCCGCCCAGCCGGGGCAGAATGAAGCTAAGCGCAATGCCCATAATGGCGAAGCTCAACGACCCCCACGAGCGCACGCTGCCGTAATTAAGCCGTTCGCGATAGCTGGCCTGTACCACCCAGTTGTCCATCAGCGACGAGATGGGCGCGCGGAAGAAGTTTGCCACGATGACGACGAGGATGCTGAGCATAATGGGGCCGACCATCACCGAAGACGTCACCGGCACCAGTGCCCACAGCAGCGAGCCTATCAACAGGCAGATCAAAAACACCACCCGCACCGAGCGGATTTTATCGCTGATGGCTCCCCAAAATGGCGTGGCGATGATGCCCACCGCGGCGCACAGCGAGTTGACAATGCTGCAGGCGGTGGCCGACAGGCCCTGGGATTGTAAAAATACCGTCAGATAACTGGCCGCCGCCATGGCGAACCAGAACAAAAATTCCATGCCCGAATACTGCAAATATTTTCTGCGGAATTCCGGTGGCTCATCCTGCCACGGGCTGCGCAGACGGAACCGAAGCGCGTTCATTGTCTAACAGCTACCTCTCACGTTTTTTCCGTTGCCCGCGGCGGTATCGGCGGGCAATATTGCTCCATTATATCACCTTCGCGGCATTTTCATAGGGGCGGGCGGCGTGTTTTCACCGGCAGGCGGCGCGAAGAGACGGCCACTGCCACCGGTACTTGCCAGCGGCGGCGGCCAGACGGTATAATATGGGTTATGTGTGGGCGCAAGCCTAAACGGCAAAGCGGCGCGCCGAATGTTCGGCAGCGGCCGGCCAGTTACGGGAGTACGATATGAGCAAACCGCAAAGTAACAGTATGCGCTGGCTGCTGGTGGGTACCGCCAGCGCGGCGATAACAGCTTTGCTGGCCTGGGGCGTTATCGCCTACTGGCCGCTGCTGGCCGGCGCCTTTCGCCAGGGCGGCCAGCAGCAGCTGCGCGCCTATCTGCACGCCGCCGGCGTAAAGGGCGTGCTGCTGTTATATCTGCTGCAGACGCTGCAGATATTTTCCGCTTTTTTTCCGTCTATGACGATACAGATAGCCGGCGGCATCACCTACGGCGTCGTATCCGGCATGCTCATCTGCCTGGCCGGCATCGTCACCGGCAACGCCATCATCTTTGCGGCGGTGCGCCGGTTTGGCCCCCGCGTGGCGGCGCTGCTGGGCGAGACCCGCTATCACGACCGCTTCGCCTTTTTGAAGCGCTCAAAGAATGTGGGGCTGCTGCTCTTTGGCATCTTGCTGGTGCCCGGCTTCCCCAACGGCATCATGCCCTATTTGGCCGCCGGCACCAACATCACCTTTGCGCGGTATCTGCTGGTGGTGACGCTGGCCAGCGTGCCCAACATTCTGTTTTGCACGTATCTGGGGGATCGCATCATCCGCGGCGAATACGTGCAGGCGCTGGTGGTGCTGGCGGCGGTGCTGGCGGCGGCGCTGGTCGTCTATCTGCTGCGCAATCGCATTTTTGAGCGCTTGCGCCAAAAATAGCCGTATGGCGACGCCGTATGCAAAAATTACCCCAATTATAAAAATAAGTTACACTTTAGTTACATTTATATCCAGCAAACGGCTTGTGTATCCGGCCGGAAAGAATTATAATTAAAACGATATGAAAATATATGGGTGGATAAACTTTTCTTATCCGCCTAAAAAACGATGATAAGGGGGAAATATCGTGAGATACAAGCGTTTAGGTAAGTCTGGTATGAACGTATCGGCCATCACCGTGGGTACCTGGGCCATCGGCGGCGCAGGCTGGGGCGATGTGGATCGAAAGGAATCGGTGGATGCCATCCGCGCCATGCTGCAAAACGGCGTCAACTTTATTGATACCGCACCCATCTACGGCATGGGCTATTCCGAAGAGGTGGTAGCCGAGGCCATCAAAGGCATTGCGCGGGACAGCTTTCAGATCGCCACCAAGGTGGGCCTGTGCTGGGGCATGGACTCGGAAAAGGGCTGGCGCGACAACGGCCGCGTCAACATCTATCGCGAAGTGGACCTGTCGCTGCAGCGGCTGGGGACCGACTATATCGATATGTACCTCATCCACTGGCCCGATGGCAAGACGCCCATCGATGAGACCATCGGCGCGCTGAACAGCCTGGTCAAGATCGGCAAAATTAAGCATTTCGGCGTGTCCAACTGGGACGAGGCAATGATCCTTGAAGGCGAAAAGACTGGCCCCATCAGCGCCATTCAGCCGCCGTATTCGATGGTAAACCGCAGCCAGGAAGCGCTGATGAAGTTTGCCAAGGATCGCGATATCGGCACGATGACCTACGGCTCGCTGGGCGCCGGCATTCTGACCGGTACCATCCGCGAAGTGCCCAACTGGGACCCCAGGGACATTCGCTTTAACTTCTATGATTTCTATAAGGAGCCCAAGTTCTCCAAGGTACAGAAGCTGCTCAAGGCCATGGATAAGATTGCCAACGAGCGCGGCGTGCCGCTTTCGCAGGTGACCATCAACTGGAGCACGCAGAACCCGCTGGTGGACACGGCGCTGCTGGGTGTGCGCAACCCCCGCGAGGCCGAGGAAAACTGCAAGGCGCTGGATTGGATGCTGACCGACGAGGAGATCGCCTATCTGAACCAGGCCATCGCCGACAACCTCGATTTCTAAGCGCAAAAATCTAGTAACGAACAGCGAAATGCTCAGCATTTCGCTGTTTTTTTATCAGGAAATGTCGGCCGTATCCTGTAAAAGTGGGAGTTGCTGTTTTGCGGCGGCGGGTTTTGTCACCGTGATAGCCGCCGGCCAAGGAACGGCGCGCCGCGCACAACGGCTGCCCGCCGCTTGCGGGAGTCTTAGTGTATTGCGGGACGAAAGGCCGAGTCGGCAAAGGCGGCAAAGTAAAAACAGCCCGCCCGGTGCCCCATAGGATTCCGGGTGGGCTGTTAAAAAGGGGGAGGGAATACCCCGGTAGATATCTCTGGCCGCGCCGGCTACCCGCCGGATAAGGGGGAAACCGGCAGGGCCGGCGCAGCGTCGGGGAAGTCAGCGTTCGGCATACCATCCGACAAGGTTGGCGATACCGGTGATGAGCAGAAATGCGCCGGTGACCATCGTAAAGGCTATTGCACCGCCAAAGGGCCTAAGCAGCAGCAACACGCCGGCCGCCACCGTCAGCAGCGCAAACAGCAGCGCGGCGATGCGGCG
>JAQVWW010000026.1 GCA_028709505.1 Eubacteriales bacterium | reverse complement strand
GATGGACGAGATGGCCCAGCGCCTGCGCCCTTTTTTGGGCAACAACGCGGCCAAACTGGATGAAGTACTGCGCGAGATGAAGAAGTAGCGCGGCGGCGCATCTTTCCCCACAAACAGCAACCCAGGCACTGCAGCCTGCCCGAAACAAGCCACTTGAAACCCAGGCACACCGTTTTGCGGTGTGCCGGCTGTTATCCACGCCGTTCTACATCAAAGGCGCGCCGCTCTGCGGTGTGCCGGCTGTTATCTATGCCGTTCTGCATCAAAAGCGCGCCGTTATGCGGTGCGCCGGCTGTTATCATGCCGTTCTGCATCAAAAGCGTGCCGCACTGCGGTGTGCCGGCCGTTATCCATGCCGTTCTGCATAAAAGGCACGCCGCACAGCAGCGTGCCTTTCGTTATAAGTGACTTTTTGGTATAAGGGGGCACGCCGCACAGCGGTGTGCCTTTCATTATAAATGACTCTTTGGCATAAGGGGGCACGCCGCACAGCAGCGTGCCTTTTATTATTAATGACCCTTTGGCATAAGGGGGCACGCCGCTTAGCGGCGCGATAACCGCCGCGCAGGTTCCTTTTGAACACCCCGTCCCGCCGCTTAGCATAGTATAACACAGACAGATTTACCAATCTGCAGTTTGCTTACTGGAGTGGAACAACTATGAATAAACGTTATTACCGGAAGATAGACCCGCTGATTTTAAACGGTGTACGCATCAATTCCGCTGACCGCTGCCGGGTGTTTTTATACACCAAGGACCGTATCAAATGTCTGGATTGCTTAAATGAGATGGGCATTACTGTGCTGGGCGAGTTGCCGTTTATCAACGGCTATTACGCCGAAGTGCCGGCGGGCATGGTAGTAAAACTGGCCCAAAGCGATATGGTGGACTATGTAGCCGCCGATACCGAAGTTAAAACGCAGATGTACATAGCGAAGAAGATCGTGGGCGTTGAAAACTACCACGAGAAGGGCATCACCGGCAAAGGCGTAGGCATTGCCATATTGGATACAGGTATTTACCAGCACGTGGATTTTACGAGGCCCCAGAACCGAATCCGCCAGTTTGTGGATCTGGTGAACAATCGCTCGCAGGTCTATGACGACAACGGGCATGGCACCTTCGTTGCCGGCGTGGCGGCAGGCAACGGGTACGGTTCAAAGGGGCGATTTACCGGCGTGGCACCTGAGGCGGATATTTACGCCCTAAAAACCATGGACCACAATGGGAACGGCAACAGCGCCACCATCTTAAAGGGCATGCAGTGGGTGGCCGACCACGCCAAAGAATATAATATCCGGGTCGTATCCCTGTCGCTGGGATCGCCGGCAGGAGCCGCCATGAGGGAGGACGCCATGGTGCGCGGCGCCGAGCAGCTGTGGCGGCAGGGCGTCGTTGTCATCACCGCCGCCGGCAACGAAGGTCCGGCGCGCAGCACCATTACCACGCCGGGCACCAGCGGCACCGTCATCACCGTAGGCGCGCTGGACGACATGCGCACCGAAACCTACGCCGACGACAAGGTGGCGGATTTTTCCAGCCGCGGGCCGGCCGAACGCGCCGTAAAGCCCGATATCGTAGCGCCGGGCGTGGACATCATATCGGCCGCCGTGCCCAATCTCAGTTTTCAGCGCGAAAACCGCCGCCTGGGTACCGCCGAATATACGACGATGTCGGGCACGTCGGTATCGACGCCGCTGGTGGCCGGCATGGCGGCGCTGCTGCTGCAGCAGAACCCCGATTGGACGCCGGATAAGGTCAAACGTTACCTGATGCAAAACGCCCGGCGCATCCGCGGAGAGTTCCTGTCCGAAGGCCGCGGCATGGCTTTACTAAAGGACACCGATAAAACCAAATGATTGACTTGTATCCCCGCTTTGTATAAAATTGTATGCCATAAAGACGATACGAAAGCGGGGATACCGATGATAAAACTGATTGAGCAACCGGTCTATCTGTGGGACGAGCAGACCATCAGCACACAGCCGCCGGAGGCGGCGGGCGACGGCCGCAATGCCACGATGGCCTGGAAAGTGCTCTCGGCGCACAACAGCGGCAGCGAACAGCAGCTGCGGCTGACATTTGACGCGCTGGCATCCCACGACATCACCTATGTGGGCATCGTGCAGACGGCGCGCTCCAGCGGTCTTACCAGCTTTCCTATGCCGTATGTGCTGACCAACTGCCACAATACCCTCTGTGCCGTAGGCGGCACCATCAACGAGGACGACCATCAGTTCGGTCTTTCGGCGGCGCAAAAATACGGCGGTATCTTCGTGCCCGGCCATCAGGCCGTCATCCACCAGTACATGCGCGAAAAACACGCCGCCTGCGGCGCGATGATATTGGGGTCGGACAGCCACACGCGCTATGGTGCGCTGGGCACGCTGGCCGTGGGCGAGGGCGGGCCCGAGCTGGTCAAGCAGCTGCTAAAGCGCACCTATGACGTAAAGCGGCCCGACGTGGTGCTCATCTGGCTGACCGGCGCGCCGGTAAACGGCGTAGGGCCGCAGGATGTGGCGCTGGCCATCGTCAAGGCCGTGTTTGCCAACGGCTTTGTCAAGAACAAGATTATGGAGTTTGCCGGCCCGGGCATCACCGGCCTTTCGGTGGATTTCCGCAGCGGCATCGACGTGATGACCACCGAAACCACGTGCCTGTCCTCCATCTGGGCCACCGACGACAAGGTGCGCCAGTGGTACGCGCTGCACGGCCGTGAAGAAGAGTATCGTCCGATGAAGCCCGGCTTGCCGGCCCAATACGACGCCGCCGTCGTCGTCGATCTTTCGGCCATCCGCCCGATGATTGCGCTGCCGTTCCATCCGTCCAACGCCTATACCATCGACGAGTTCCACGCCAACGCCGAGGATATTCTCTACGATGTGGAGCAGAACGCCCAAAAAGCTATGGAAGCGCCGGGCCTGGCCTACGACCTGCGCTCCAAGCTCAAAGACGGCCGGCTGTATGTGGATCAGGGCGTCATCGCCGGCTGCTCCGGCGGCACGTTTGAGAACGTGTCCATTGCGGCGCGTATGCTCCAAGGCGGCGGCACCGGCAACGGCGCTTTTGGCCTGTCGGTGTATCCCGCCAGCCAGCCGATATTCCTGGAGCTGTCAAAAAACGGCGATCTGGCGGCGCTGATGCAAAGCGGCGTCGTCGTGCGCTCGGCCTTTTGCGGGCCGTGCTTTGGCGCCGGCGACGTGCCGGCCCACCAGGGGTTAAGTATCCGCCATACGACGCGCAACTTCCCCAACCGCGAGGGTTCCAAGCCCGGCAACGGCCAGGTGGCGGCGGTGGCGCTGATGGATGCCCGTTCCATCACCGCCACGGCGCTAAACGGCGGCAGGCTGACGGCGGCCACCGAAATGGATGTGCCCGAAGCCGCCGCATACCATTACGACAACGCGCCCTACCGGCACCGCGTATACAACGGCTATGGCCGCCCGCAGCCCGACGTGGAGCTGAAGCTGGGCCCCAACATTGTGGACTGGCCGGCCATGCAGCCGCTGCCCGAAAACCTGGTGCTGGAGGTGGTGTCGGTCATCCGCGACGCGGTGACCACCACAGACGAGCTGATTCCGTCGGGCGAGACGTCCAGCTACCGCTCCAACCCGCTGGGGCTGGCTGAATTTACGCTGTCCCGCAAAGACCCGGCCTACGTGGGCCGCAGCAAGGCCGTGCGGGCCAAACAAGAAGCGCTGCTGGCCGGCGAGAGTGAAGAATTGTTGGCGAAGCTGTCGGCCGTTACCGGCATGTCGTTGACGGCGCAAAATACCGGCATCGGCTCGACCATATTCGCCAACAAGCCCGGCGACGGCTCGGCGCGGGAGCAGGCTGCGTCTTGCCAGAAGGTGCTGGGCGGCTGGGCCAACCTGGCGCTGGAGTACGCCACCAAGCGTTACCGCAGCAATCTGGTCAACTGGGGCATGCTGCCCTTTATCGTGACGCCGGCGCTGGCTGAAAAGCTGCAGGTGGGCAGCACGTTGGTGATCGGCGGCATTCGCGCGGCGCTAAACGACGCCCGCGAAGAAATCCAAGCAACGCTGCTGCAGGGTGACGACGTCCAGACGGTTACGCTGCAACTGCCGGCGGCGGACAGCGAGCGTCCCATCCTGCTGGCCGGCTGCCTGATGAACTATTACGCCGAAAAATAAAGAAAGCATCCGTAAGCGGCGGGGCATAGGCTTCGCCGCTTGCGCGTGTTTTGCCCGTCTAAGCGCAGCAACCCCCAAGCCTGTTGGTCATTTTGGCAGGCTTGGGTATAACCGCCGGGCGAGAAGCTCTCTGGAAGCGTCGCCCGTACACATGGTGCATCTTTTACGAAGGCCGGCACAGGCAGTGGCAGGGCAGAAAAGCCAGGGGAGGGTACGTAGCCCGGGCCATCCCTTACGGCGACTACCGGCATAGATAGCGGATAAGATGCTATTTTCCTACGCAAGGGGCGCCTGATGCGCGCAGCGCAACAAGCGGCGCACACCAGCGATACCGTTTGTGCTATACTAAACGCAAAAATAGACAGGAGGCCACAGCATATGCCAGCACATCCCACGTTGAGCGCCCAGGATGGAGCGCTCAAGCAGCAGTTTTCGGCGGGCATGGCCCGGGACGACGACGGCAACGCGCTGCCGTACCGGTTATTTGCGCCGCAGGTAGAACAGGGGCAGCGCTATCCGCTGGTGCTCTTTTTGCACGGCGCCGGGGAGAGGGGCGACGATAACGACGCGCACTTAAACCTGATAGCCCCGGTCGTCTTTGCCCGCGCCGAAAACCAGAAGGAGCGTCCGTGCTTTATCTGCGCGCCGCAGGTGCCTAAGGGCAAGCATTTTATGCACCCGTCGGTGGAAAAGCCGCTGCTGCGCGAGCTGCGCCGGCTGTGTGATACGCTGCCCGTCGACGCGCAGCGCATCTACATAACCGGCCTTTCGATGGGCGGTATCGGCGTGTGGCATTATATCGGCAAGTACCCGCGGTTGTTCGCGGCGGCGCTGCCTGTGGCCGGGGCCGGCGACCCGTTCCGCGTGGCGGCGGCCGGCGATATTCCGGTGTGGGCGTTTCACGGCGCCGGCGACGCCAACGTGCCGGTGGAAGAGGGCATCTCGTATTTTGGGCTGGATACGCGCCAGCTGATGGGATCCAGGCGGATGGTGCGCGCGCTGCGCGAGGCCGGCAACCCCAACGTGCGCTATACCGAATGCCCGCAGGGCTATCTGGCCGCGCATTACGGCGCGTCCGAACACGCCAGCTGGCTGCCGGCTTATGAGAACCGCGAGGCGATGCAGTGGCTGTTTGCCCAGAGCAAGACGCTGCGCTACACGGTAACGCCCGTCTGCCCCGGCGTGTGGGCCGTCGACGATTGCTGGCATTCGTCGTTTTATCTGGTACAGGGCAGCCGCCGCGCGGCGCTCATCGATACCGGCATGGGTGCTGCCAACGTCAAAGAATGGGCGCAGCGGTACACGCCGCTGCCGGTTATTTGCGCCGTTACCCACGCCCATGGCGACCATATGCGCCGGGCCGGGGATTTTGACGAAGTGTATGTGTCCCAACGGGAGGAGGAACTGCCCGAACCGATGCGCCCGTCGGCGCAGATTGCGCCCGAGAAACTGCGCCACATCAAAGGCGGCGACACCGTTGATTTGGGGGAAGTGACGCTGGAAGTGCACGAACTGCCCGGGCATACGCCGGGGTCGGTGGTGTTTGTCGACCATGCGCACCGCGCCATCTTCACCGGCGACGCCGTGGGCAGCGGCACCATTGTGCTCATGGCGGTGCCCGGCGCGTCCAGCGTCTCCCAATACCGCCAGGCGGTGCGCGCCTTCCTGCCGGTGTTGGAGCAGTACGACGACTATGCCGTCTACGGCGGCCATCAGGTGCAAAAGTACGGGCTGTGGGAAGATACGCCCTATGTAAGCGACGATATGCTGCCTGCGCAGTACAACCCCGTTTGCAAGGAGCTGCTCCACGACATGATATGCCTTTGCGACGGCCTGCTCGCCGGCGACATTACGCCGCAGCAGCATGAAAAAAGCCGCTTCGACGATCGCTATAGCTATAAAGCCCGGTATGGCCGGGCCGAGATGGTGCTGTGGCTGGATCAAATCCGGTAAGGCGCCGGTAGGCGCAGGCAAATACAGCCAGAAAGAACACCCCCTTGGCCAAACCAAGGGGGTGTTTTGCTGGTAGAAGGCAGAAGGAATATCCGTTAGCCGTCGCCGCGGGTCAGGTTTTCGGCATAGTGGCACAGGCTTTCAAACGAATTGACGCCCTGGGCGCGCTGCTGGATGGACTCCTGCACGTAGTCGGGCAGTTTGTCGTAATAGGCTTTGGCCTGTGCGTTTTGGTGCAGAAGCTGGTTGACGTTGGGATACTTCGGCTGCATCGTAAATCACCTCATGGCTAGCTTGCCCCGGCGCGGTTAAAATATGACGCGGGCCAACAAAAAACGCCGCTGTTTGGCGGCAAAAAGGCGCATATGCGGCACGAAAGGCAGCTACAGGTGCAGGTCTTCCTCCTTATAGGCGGGCAGCGCCTCGCCTTCGTCCAGGCCCTCGGTGCTCTCGGGCACGAAAATGGTCTTTATCGTGGCCAGCATAAGCTTTAAGTCCAGTATCAGCGAGTAGCGCTCGATATAGAGCAAGTCCATCTTGACCTTATCCTCAAAGGTCGTGTTATATTTGCCAAACACCTGGGCATAGCCGGTTAAGCCGGCCTTGACCTTCAAGCGATACTGAAATTCAGGGAACACGTCGGCGTACTGGTCCATGATTTCGGGCCGCTCGGGCCGGGGCCCCACGATGGACATGCTGCCCGACAGGATGTTGAACAGCTGCGGCAGCTCGTCGATGCGCAGGCGGCGGATGCAGCGGCCCACCGGCGTGATGCGCTGGTCGTTCTTTGTGGCCAGCCGGGCCTCGCCGTCAGGCTCGGCGTCTATGACCATGCTGCGGAATTTGGTCAGCATGAAGCCTTTGCCGTTGCGGGTCAGCCGGCATTGCCGGAAGAATACCGGCCCGCCGTCGGACAGCTTGATGCACAGCGCGGTTATCAGCATGATGGGGCCGGTTAGGATAACGCCCAGCGCCGACAGAACAATATCCATGCCACGCTTGAGGATTTCCTGCTCGGTGGTCATACCGCGGTTTTTGCACAGGTAGACCAGCGAATCGGATATCTGCGTCTCATGGGCGTTGTTGATCATAATGTCCTGCAGCGACGGCACGATGTACAGCCGCTTGTTGTTCTCGTAGCAGTAGCTGATGAGATCGTAGCGCAGGTTGCGCTCGATGTCGCACAGCAGCACCGAAGACTGCTTGTCGATGGCGGCGCACAGCGCGGCGTAGCCCTCGCTCTCCAGACACATATTGCACATCTTATATCGGTCGTATATCTGTTCGAAGCGGTTGATGATGGCATGGTCCGATACCGAGCCCGAATGAATGGCCACCACATCCCGCGCCGGATACAGGATGAAGTAGATGCGGTTGGAGAAAAAATACAGGATGACGGCGGCGGCAATCTGTACCACCGTAAGGCCGGCCATATACAGCGGGTTGAGCAGATGCTGGGCCGTCAGCGCCAGCTGAAAGTACGCGGCAAAGTTTGTCAGCGTGATGGACAGCATAAACGAATACACCAGCTCCTGCAGGCGCAGCACGCCGATGCGAAAACAGCCGTAGGAGCTGCAAAAGGCGATGAGCAAAAAACCGTACAGCATACCGATGACGTAGTTGCCCCGATAAAACAGCGCGGCGGTCTCATACCACTGGAACAATGTAAACATATATAAGGCCAACGCAGAAAAGACGATGGCCATCTTACACAGAAGCATGATGGTTTTTTTATACTTCACGGTTAGCCCTATCATGGCGGCCTCCTTTTGCATATTTTTAATCTCCGCTAAGTGTACCATAGTTTAAAATGAATGCAAAATCAACATAATATCGTTTTATGTCACATAAATGTAACATCTTGTGATGCACACAGCGTAGCGCAACCTGGCGGAACTATTTTTTCCATATGCCGCCGGGCGGTAAATTCATTCATCCGTGCGTTTAGACGGAAAAACCATAAAAATAGTTCGCCAATAGGATAGACTGTAACAAATGACGTGTTGACCGGCGCAAAAGAGTGTAAAATGGCCGCCGACGTGACGCGCTCGGGCAAAAAGCGGCCATTGGGCAAACGAGCGCACCAACCCCGCGCTCCATCGCCGGCGCAAGCCGCCCACCCCGGCAGTCTGCGCATGCCAAATCCCGTTCCCAAAGCCTGCCTTTTATGCAAAAAGCCCGGGCGGTGGCCCGGGCGCCGTGTCGTGACGCGCGTACTAAGATTTTATCGGATAAAACTGCCGCTCCAGCGCCTTTTTGGCGCGTTCGCAACAGGCGGCGGCCTGATTGAGCGCCGCGGCGGCGGCGGGCGGCGTCTCGCGGCCCAGCTGGGACAGCTCACGGCGTATTTGCTCCAGCGCGCCGGCCAGCGCGCGCAGTTCTTCGGCACGGTCAAGCATTTCTCTCCCCCCCTTGGCGCAGCAGCTTAAGCGCCTGCTGCTGGGCGTACAGCGCATTTTCCATCTGCTGGAACGCGCCGGCGTACAAAAATGCGTCGTTGGGGTATTGGGCCTGCAGCGTGCGCAGACGGCCGCGCAGCTGCCAGAGCCGATCGCGCAGCCCCTGCAATTGCCGGGCCTGGGCAATGCTGCGCAGCTCGGGCAGGTCCGATTGATC
>JAQVWW010000025.1 GCA_028709505.1 Eubacteriales bacterium | reverse complement strand
TACCCGGCGCTGTGATGACGGCGCCGGTGGCGTCGCCCTGGCTGACCACCGAGATTTCGACGTTGCCGGTGGGCAGACGCCGCGTGATCTCATAGAACAGCCGGCCCTGCAGTACTGTCTCGCCTTCGGTGACGACCTGGGCAGGAATGACGGTTTCGATGCCCATCTTCAGATCGGTGCAGCAGAAGCTGACGCCGCTGCCCGACGCGCGGGCCAGCACGCCTTCCAGCACCGGCATCACCGATTTGGACGCCAGCGCTTTGGATACGGTGGCCATCGCTTCGCAAAGCTGTATGCTGTCGCAAATAAATTTCATATTGGTTCACTCCGTTTCGGTCAAGTTTGTGCTTAGTGGCCGATAAGCTCGTCGCGCATGTCGGCCAGCAGCGAGCGCAGCTCGTGGTCTTCGGCCGCGCGGTTGGAGATGGTGCGCCAGCCGTACAACACCGTGGTATGGTCGCGGTCAAACAGATCCCCGATGCGCGGCAGCGACAGATCCGTCAGCTCCCGTGTCAGATACATGGCAATCTGCCGCACCGACGCGATTTCCTTTTGCTTGCTCTTGCCTTTGAGCTCGGCGATGTTGACGCCGAAGCGTTCGCTGACGGCGTTGATAATGGTTTCAGGCGTGGCCAGGCGGCTGGACGAATCGGTGATGATGTCCTTTAACGCTTCCTGCACCAGCGCCAGGTCCAGCGGGCGCTGGCTGACGCGCGAATAAGCCACGGCGCGGTTGAGGGCGCCCTCCAATTCGCGGATGTTATTTTCCGAACGCACGGCGATGAATTCGAACACGTCGTCGTCCATTACATGAATATTCTCCATCAGAGCCTTTTTATGTAGGATGGCGATACGGGTTTCCAAATCCGGCGCCTGCACGTCGGCGATTAGACCCCACTCGAAGCGCGAACGCAGCCTGTCCTCAATGTTAATCTGCTTAGGCTGGCGATCGCTGGACAAAATGATCTGTTTTTGCGCCTCGAAGAGCACGTTAAACGTATGAAAAAACTCCTCCTGCGTGCGCTCTTTGCCGCCTAAAAATTGGATGTCGTCGATGAGCAGTACATCGACGTTGCGGTATTTCTGGCGGAAGGCCTCGTTGGTGTTGCTGCCGATGGCCTGCACCAGCTCGTTGGTAAACTTCTCGCTGGAAATATACGTAACGTTCATTCTCGGGTTCTGCTGCGTGATGTAATGACCGATGGCGTGCAGCAGATGGGTTTTGCCCAGCCCTACGCCGCCGTAGATAAACAGCGGGTTGTAGGCCATAGCCGGCGCTTCGGCCACCGCCAGTGACGCGGCGTGGGCAAAGCGGTTGCTGTTGCCGATGACAAAGCTTTCAAACGTATATTTGGGGTTAAAGGTGCTGCCCGGCACAGCCACCGGCGCAGGAGTATTGTTTTTTAAATAGGTGTCGCGCTCGGCCGGCGTAATGAAGCGCACCGTGCAGGCCATGCCCGACGCTTCGCCCAGTTTTTGTGAGATAAGCTCGGTATAGCGCGACGTTAAAAAATTCTGGTTAAAGGCAGTCTGAGATTCCAGCACCAACTCAGGGCGTTGTGTGTCGGCCAATACCGTCACCGGCACGAGATCGCTCATGAAAGTGTTATAAGCCGTTTCGGTCATTACCTTTTGCAGCAGCGTCAGCGTCTGGGGCCAGAACTCACTAAGGCCGGAAGAATTGCTCTGGTTGGGCATTGTTCGATCAGTCTCCTCATTTTCGGATTTCCACAGGGTGTGTACAGCGTAAACCCAGCAGATATGCTGGGTCCGGGGCAATTATGCACAGGCTGTCCACAGGCGGTCAATCCGGTGGGGAGAAGTGCAACCCCGCATGGTTTCTACATTCTAACAAATATATATCGATGAATCAATAGCCAACCGCACGTGTTATCCACAGGAAAATACGGCGGGCGCTGCCTTTTCTGTGGATAACTTACCCAGGCAAGCACCATATCTACACAGGGGCAATCCCGTTACCCACAACATCTAGTTTTTTGTCGAAGCGTAGTCCATTTTGAAGAAGCATAAAAAAATTGCCGGTATGACAGAGAAGTTTCGTGTTAAAATAATAACGATAATGGAAATAGAGGGTTTCCACCCCTTGATTTTTGTGGTATAATTTCGTTATTATGCGGGGAAATGGGGTTTTTTCCGAACGGCGAAAAACCGCGATACCCGCCGGTTTCGGCGGAAAAACCGCGCCGGCTTGGCCAGATAAGCCGCCGTGCCGGCCGCGTGCGCTAAAATTCCCCTATTTTTGATGATTTGCTGTAAGTTTTTTAAGGAGGAGTGATGTTATGAAGAAAATCCTGTTTACCGAAACGGTTTTGCGGGATGCCAACCAGTCGCTTATCGCAACCCGAATGCCTTTCGCGGATTTTGAGCCGATGCTGTCCGAGATGGATAAAGCCGGATATTATTCGCTGGAGTGCTGGGGCGGCGCTACGTTTGACTCATGCCTGCGTTTTTTGCAGGAAGACCCGTGGGAGAGGCTGCGCAGGATTCGCGCCGTCGTCAAGAACACGAAGTTGCAGATGCTGTTGCGCGGCCAGAACCTGCTGGGCTACAAGCACTATCCCGACGATGTGGTGCGGGCCTTTGTCCGCAAGAGCGTCGAAAACGGCATTGATATCGTCCGCATCTTTGACGCGCTCAACGACCTGCGCAACATTCAGGTGGCGGTGGACGAGACCAAAAAGGCCGGCGGCCACGCCCAGGGCGCCATTGTCTATACGCTTAGCCCCATCCACAACCTGCAGACGTATGTGGGCCTGGCCAAGCAGCTGGAAGCAATGGAAGTAGACTCCATCTGCATCAAGGATATGGCCGGTATTATGAGCCCCCAGGAGGCTTACGATCTGATCACCGCCATCAAAGAGGCGGGCATTGCCACGCCCATTGTGCTGCATACGCACGCTACCACCGGTTTAGGCTCGATGACGTATTTAAAGGCCGTAGAGGCCGGCGCCAATTGTATCGACACGGCCATCTCGTCCATGTCCGGCGGCACGTCGCAGCCGCCCACCGAGACGCTGGACTATGCGCTGCGCCAGATGGGCTACGAAAGCGGCCTGGACACCAAGCGGCTTAAGAAAATAAACGACATGTTTAAGACCATTCGCGACGGGTTCGTGGAAACCGGCGATTTGACGCCGATGATACTGTCCACTGAGACCGACGCGCTGAACTATCAGATTCCCGGCGGCATGCTGTCCAACCTCATCAGCCAGCTCAAGCAGCAAAACGCGCTGGGCCGCCTGGACGAGGTGCTGGCCGAGACGCCCCGCGTGCGCAAAGACCTGGGCTACCCGCCGCTGGTCACGCCGCTGAGCCAGATGGTAGGCGTACAAGCCGCCACCAACGTGCTGCTGGGCCAGCGCTATAAGACCATCGGCAAGGAAATCCAGTCCTATATCCGTGGCGAATATGGCACCCCTCCCGGCGTCATCGACGCCGAGCTGGCGCACAAGGTGCTGGGCGACGAGCAGCCCATTACCAGCCGCTTTGCCGATACTCTCAAGCCCGGCATGGAAGAGGCCATGGCCAATGTGGCCCAGTGGTCGGACACGCAGGAGGATGCGCTCAGCTACGCGATGTTCCCGCCGGTGGCTGAAAAATTCTTCATCGCCCGGGCCGAGCGTGCTGTCAATACCGTAACCTACAGCATCAGAAAAGCATAAAGGAGCAAAGATATGGATATCGCTTTGAGATTTGCACCCGAAACCCTTTCTGAGAGCCTGATGATAAGCCTGGTGGGCGTGCTGGTGGTCATGCTGACGCTGACCATGCTGATGTACGCCATTCGCGGCCAGTCCAAGCTGCTGGAGCTGTTTGCCGGCCGGGGCAGAGGCAAAGCCGCAGACCCGGCACCGCCGGCCGCGGCGCCTGCGCCTGCATCGGCTGAAGTCTCCGGCCCGCCGGCGGTCAAGCTGGTGAACGTCGACGAGAGAACCGCCGCCTTCCTGATGGCCATCGTGGCCGACGAGACGGATATTCCGCTGGATGAACTGCGGTTCCTATCCATCAAACCGCTGTAAGCCGTAAAAAAAGGAGAAGAAGCGTATGAAATATATCGTATCTTTAAACGGAAAAGATTATGAAGTGGAAGTGGAACGCGGCCAGGCGGTGATGCTGAACGTAACCCAGTCACCGGCTCCCGTTGCCGCGCCTGTGGCCCCGGCCCCGGTTCCCGCTGCGCCTGCTGCTGTTGCCGCGCCTGCGGCTGCTCCGGCCCCCGCCGCGCCTGTGGCCGGCGGCGAAGTGGTGGTCGCGCCGATGCCCGGCCTCATTCTCAATGTCGTGGCCAAGCCCGGCGCTCAGGTCAAGGCCGGCGATACGGTGGTGACGTTGGAAGCCATGAAGATGGAGAACGAAATCTCCGCGCCGTGCGACGGCGTGGTGGGTCAGATTCTGGTGGCCAAAGGCGCCAATGTCGATACCGGAGAGCCGCTGTTCACAATGGTTTAACGCATAGAAAAGGGGTATTGGATGACTGATATACTGGCTACATTGCAAGATTTGTGGCTCAGTTCGGGATTTGCCGTGCTGTTCACTTCCCACTGGGGCAACCTTATGATGATCGTTGTAGCTTGCGTGCTGTTGTATTTGGCCATCAAAAAACAATATGAGCCGCTGCTGCTGCTGCCCATCGCCTTTGGCATGTTGCTGGTCAACCTGCCGTTTGCCGGCGTGATGAAAGAGGCGCTGGGCGACGAAAACGGTGGATTTCTGTATTACCTGTACCTGGGCGTCAAAAAAGGCATATACCCGTCGCTGATTTTTCTGGGCATCGGCGCCATGACCGACTTCGGGCCGCTGCTGGCCCGCCCATCCAGCCTTTTGCTGGGCGCGGCGGCACAGCTGGGCATCTATTGCGCCTTTACACTGGCCCGGCTCATCGGCTTTGACGTCAATGCCGCCGCCTCCATCGGCATCATCGGCGGCGCCGACGGCCCTACGGCCATTTTGGTGACGTCCATCCTAAAGCCCGAAATTCTGCCGGCTATCGCCGTGGCCGCATACTCATACATGGCGCTCATTCCCATCATCCAGCCGCCGCTGATGCGGCTGCTGACGACGCAAAAAGAGCGCGCCATCGTTATGGAGCAGAGCCGCCCCGTCAGTAAGACCGAGAAGATCATCTTCCCCGTCGTCTGTACGCTGCTGGTGGTGCTGCTGCTGCCCGATACGGCGCCGCTGATCGGATCGCTGATGCTGGGCAACCTGTTCCGTGAGTCGGGCGTCGTCGAGCGGCTGTCGGATACGGCGCAGAACGCGTTGATCAACATCGTCACCATCTTTTTGGGCGTGACGGTGGGCGCAACCGCAGCCGCCGAAACGTTTCTGCGCGTCGAGACGCTGGCCATCGTGGCGCTGGGGCTGTTTGCCTTCGCGTTTAGCACCGTTGGCGGGCTGCTGTTTGGCAAGCTGATGTGCTGGGCCACCAAGGGCAAGATAAACCCACTTATCGGGTCGGCAGGCGTGTCGGCGGTACCGATGGCGGCGCGGGTGTCCCAGAAGATGGGGCAGCAATACAACCCTCGCAACTTTCTGCTGATGCACGCGATGGGCCCCAACGTGGCCGGCGTCATCGGTTCGGCGGTGGCGGCGGGCTTTCTGATAGCGCTGTTTGGTTGACCGCGTCGCGGTCATGGATTTACTGCTATGGGGTAAGCAGGCGGATGATAAGTCCGTCTGCTTGTTTATTTTGTGCCCGGCGGGCTTTCTCGGCGGCAGCTTTTGCATCCCCGGCCGCTCGGCGCTGTGGCGGGAGTGTTTACAAAGAATATACGCAGCCGGCCAAAACGGCGGTAGAATCAGGAAAAATTTGTGATATGATTGTTCTGTTGCGGCAGCGCCGGTGGGTTATGCCGCGATGGAGCCTTAGCGAGCAGGAGGATAGATATGAAAGGGTATAACAAAGTATGGGTGATGGTGCTGGCACTGGCGATGATGCTGGCCATCGGCTGCGCCAAAACGGCGCCCGAGGCTACGCCCACACCCGCCGCGACGCCGCAGCCCACGGTACAGCCTACACAAGAGCCCACCCCTGAACCCACGCCCGAACAAACGCCCGGCGTACAGCTGGATTATGACACGATATTTGCCGGATATCCCGGCGACATCAACCCGGCCAACGGCCTGCCGCTGGGCGGCGAGGCATATAAGCCCATATTGGTTACCATCAGCGGCGCCGCCGCGGCCTTTCCGCACTCGGGCATTTCCAAAGCCGATATTATCTACGAGATCATGCACGATACCGGCGGCGTCACGCGCTTTTTGGCCGTGTTTGCCAGCGAATATCCGCAGAAGGTAGGTCCCGTCCGCTCCACGCGCGTGCCTTACCTGCAAAAGGTGATGCAGTGGCCCGGCGCCGGCTATGCCTACGGCGGCAACAGCACCGACGGCGGAAAAGGCTATGATGTCCGTGATTATTTTGATCAGCTGCCGGTGGCCGTCCGGGCCAACGGCGTGGAGGGTCCGGCGCTCAACCTGTTTACGCGCTCGTCGGATCGCAAGGCGCCGCACAACCTGTATGTGAATGTGGAAAAGATGCTGCCTCTCGTCGAGCAGCCGGCGCCGGCCATTGGGCATTTTATCTTCAGCGACGCCGTGCAAGGCGATCCCGACGGCAAGGATTACGAGCTGACCTTCTTCCGCGGCTATACCGTCAAGTACGAGTACGATGCCCAGAACCATGTATACCTGCGCTACTGTAAAGGCAAGCCCATGATGGATAAGGAGACCAACACGCAGATAGCCGTCTCCAACGTCGTGGTGCAGTACGTGGATTTCGACTTTAGCGCCAAAGAAGGGTTGGCCAAGGCTGACTACGTGGGGCAGGGCCGTGCCGAGTATCTCATCGACGGCCGGCACATCCAGGGCGCATGGAAGCAGGAGAGCATCGACAGCCAGACGATGTACTTTGACGACGCCGGCGATCCGATACAGCTTAAGCCCGGCAAGATCTTCATCGACGTGCCCAACAGCACTGCCGAGCTGACCCAAGCCGAATAAAACCACGCAAGCAAGCGGCCATGGATATCCATGGCCGCTTTAGATTGCCAAAAAACGCTGTGGGCTTGCGGCTTTTGCGCCGATGGGCTTTTTCTGGCCGCCGGCGTTGCTTTTTGTGGGGCGCCGCAAGCCGACGCTTTGGCGCCGCCGGTTCTGAAAGGTCGTTTTTGTCTGCGCCGCCATCGGCGCTTTGTAAAATGGTAAAGGGGAAATGCATTGCCGCGCCGCCGGTGGTTGCCTGCGCCGGCTCGGCGGTCCCGGCGAAAAACATCGTTTTCCTGCGTCAGGAGCCGCCTGACGGCGGCAGAGCGAGTTTGCTGGCGGCGGCGCTTGCGCGCCTGCGCCGTCTTGTGCAAAAACAGGTTTTTATTTTTGTAAATATGGTGGTATACTATTGGTAAATTCCAAGCAAAGGGGTGGTTTTTATGATACGTATTCTATACGGAGAACGCGGCAGCGGAAAGACCGAGCGCCTGATCAACATGGCCAATGCCGAAATGAAGGAAGCCAAAGGCCACGTGGTGTTCATCAGCCGGGACAATCGGTACATGCTCAATATTCACCATTCCATCCGGTATGTCGACGCGTCCGAATATAGAGCATCCAAACCCCAAAAGTTTATCGGATTCCTTTTGGGACTGCTGGCCGGAAATTTTGATATCGAAAAGGTTTTTTTGATGGGATTTCCCCGCTTGGGCGGGTTTGAACAGGCCGGCAACATGCAGGAACTGTTGGCCGAGATGGAGACGGTTTCGCAGAAGTATAATGTACAATTTATCCTGGGCGTGCGCGGCGATCGCGATGCGCAGCCCGAATTCATGAAGCCCTACCTCATTGATTGAGAGCGGCTGTTTTGTTTTTTTAAGGTAAATTTTTGGTTCCGGTGGGATATACGGCCTGCCCTGTGGCACACAGCCGCCGGGCAGGCCTTTTTCTTTTGCATTTCCAGGCATTGCCTGGACACCGGCGCTTTGGTACAATGTCAGATGAACCCATTGCCCGCAAAGGAGAATACGATATGTCCGCTGCAAAACAAGACGCGCTTGCCGCTCACGCCCAGTGGAAAGGAAAGATTGAGGTGGTAAGCCGCGTGGCGGTAAAAGACGCCGCCGATCTTGCCGTCGCCTACACGCCGGGGGTGGCCGAGCCTTGCCTGGCTATCCACAGCGACGTGGACTTAAGCTATACCTACACCCGCCGGGCCAACCTGGTGGCGGTGATAACCGACGGCAGCGCCGTGCTGGGCCTGGGCGATATCGGCCCCGAGGCCGGCATGCCGGTGATGGAGGGCAAATGTGCGCTGTTTAAGGCCTTTGCCGGTGTGGACGCTTTTCCCCTTTGCATCCGTTCCCACGATGTGGACACCATCGTGCAGACGGTCAAGCTGCTGTGCGGCAGCTTTGGCGGCATTAATCTGGAGGATATTGCCGCACCTCGCTGCTTTGAGATTGAACGGCGCCTGAAACAGGAGTGTGATATCCCGGTGTTTCACGACGACCAGCACGGCACCGCCGTCGTCGTGCTGGCCGGCGTGCTCAACGCGCTGCGCTTAACCGGCCGGACGCTGCGGGACAGCCGCTTCGTTATCAACGGCGCCGGTTCGGCGGGCATCGCCATCGCGCAGCTGCTGCGCACGGCCGGCGCCGGCGAGCTGGTGCTGTGCGATAAGGCCGGGGCGCTGCATGTCGGCATGGACGGCTTAACGCCGGCCCAGCGGCAGATGACGCAGGTGACC
>JAQVWW010000024.1 GCA_028709505.1 Eubacteriales bacterium | reverse complement strand
CCATGTCAAAACACCTCTTTAAATGGGCAATGTTACCAAACAAAATAGCACTACATTAGCGCACCGTCAACCATCCGGCGGGAACGCCCGCAAGCGCAGCGGGCGGATGGTTGCATCACGCGGGCGGCAAATATCCTCTTTGCGGTTGCGGCGGCTCGCCGCCCGCCGGGCAGCGGGCGGTGCTCATCTAAACACGAAAAAGAACTTTTCTGCTGGCTCAAATTATTCGGCTTAAATCGGGAAACATTATGACAGTTCCCGCCGATTATGATATACTTTTAAACAGTATTATTTGTCGCTTTATATCTATTATAAGAGGTGAACGGTATGGTAACTGTCAAAAAGGTGGAAACGCAAGCCGACCGCCGGGAGTTTGTCAACTTCCCCGATCGCCTGTACAAAGCAAACCCTTACTACGTGCCCGAGCTGAAGGCCGACGCGCTGGATTATATCAACCCAAAGAAAAACCCGTCCTGGAAACTGTACGACGCCCAGTGCTTTCTGGCCGTGCGGGACGGCAAGACGGTGGGGCGCATTATGGCCATCCTCAACGACGAGAGCAACCGCATCCACGGCGGCGACTTTGTCCGCTTTGGCGCGGTGGATTTTGTCGACGACAAAGAGGTGTCCGCGGCGCTGCTGGCGGCGGTGGAGCAGTGGGGCAGGCAGCGGGGCAAGACGCAGATACACGGCCCGCTGGGCTTTACCGACGCCGACCCCGAGGGCATGCTGGTGGAAGGCTTTGACGAGCAGGATATGAGCATCACCATCTACAACGCCCCGTATTATTCGCAGCATCTGGAAGCGCTGGGTTACGCCAAGGACATCGACTGGGTGGAATACCTGGTCAGCGTCCCCGGCCCCGACGTCATCGAGAAGCTCAACCGCCTCTCGGGGATGATAGAGGAGCGCTTTGGCTACCGCGTACAGCATTTTAAAAATGCCCGGGCCATCATGCCCGTCGCCCGCGAGTATGTGGAGCTGATGATGGAGGCCTATAAAGATCTTTACGGCTATGTGGCCATGAGCGACGAGCAGGTGTCGGCGCTGGTGGATAAGTTTTTCCCGCTGCTCAACCCCGCCTTTGTCAAGATAATCTACGACGCCGACGGCCGGATGATCGCCGGCGGCGTGGCGGTGCCGTCGCTGGCCAAGGCGCTGCAAAAGAGCGGGGGCAGGCTTTTCCCGCTGGGCTGGGCACGGCTGCTGCACGCTTTGCGCGTCAACGACCGCTTGGAGCTGCTGCTGGTGGCCGTCAAGAAAGAGCATCAGAACCGCGGCGTAACGGCGCTGCTGCTCAACGCCATGGTAAAAGAGGCGGCCCAGCGCGGATACCGCTATGCCGAGACCGGGCCGGAGCTGGAAACCAACGAGAAAGTGATGGCCATGTGGAAGCCCTTCCAGCGCCGGCAGCATCGGCGGCGCAGGGTGTACGCGAAGGATATTATGTAAAGGGAAAGGCTGCGGCGTCGGCTGGTAAGCGGCGCCCGGAAAAACCGATACGGATGAGAAAGAGACTGCTGTTGCAACAGAAGCGCAACGGCAGTCTCTTTTAGAAAGCGCAAAGGGCCAACCACGCGAGCACTGGGGCAGGCAGCCCGCCGGCGACAACAAACGGCGGGTAGATTGGCCGGCAAGGGTGCGGGAAAAAATAGCGCAAATCCGTCACGGGCCGGCGCAAGGCACGGCAGGGCCGGCCGTTGCGCCGGTGGGGCGCGGTCCTTTTCCCAGGGGCAGGGCGGATTTTTGACGGGCGGCGTTTTTTTAGCGGCGCCCGGTTGGCTGCCCCGTTAAAGAAAAAGTCCTGCTGCATCTTTGACGGCGCGGGGACGCGCGGCTGCTGCAAAACTCCGCCGGGCTTTGGCGTGTGTGCATGATTCCGCAAGGATTTTCGGTTTTTAGCGGTATTTCGCCTTGTTTGGCCGCCGGCGTACGGCTATACTGAAAAGCATATCCAAACGGGTGAAGGGGGAAACGACAATGACGCATCGGGAACGGGTGCAGGCGGTACTGCATTATCAGGATTACGACGCGCTGCCGGTGGTGGCCTTCCGCTTCTGGAAAGAGACGCTTGAAAAATGGGCGGCTCAGGGACACATCAGCCGGGACGAGGCCCGGGACTATAGTACCCACGGCACCGGATCGCCCGGCGGCCGCGCCATTATGGATAAGCTGGGATTCGATTTCCACTGGGGCGAGACCTACGGCGGCCAGGTGCTGCTGTACCCGGCGTTTGAGCAGCGTATCCTGCGCGAGGATGCCAACGGTACCCAGCTCATCAGCGATGAAAAGGGACACATCGTACGCATCAAGCCCAATACGCCCAGCATCCCGTCGGAAGAGGGCACGCTGCTGACCGGCCGCGCCGCCTGGGAGGAGCTGTTCCTGCCCAAGCTTCAGGATGGCGCCGAGCGGGTGGATATGGCGCTGATAGACCGCCTCAAGGCCGAGGAGCCGACGCGTAAGGAGCCTATCGGCATCTGGTGCGGCAGCATGTACGGCAGCATCCGCGATATGCTGGGCGTCGTGCACCTAAGCTATCTGACGGTGGACGACGAGGACCTGTACCGCGAGATTATCGACACCGTAGGCAACCTGGCCTATCAGGTGGTCAAGCGCGTGCTGGATACCGGCGTCACCTTCGATTACGCCCACTTTTGGGAGGATATCTGCTTTAAAAACGGCCCGCTGGTCAACCCTAAGACCTTCGATGCGCTGATAGGCCCGCATTACCGCCGCATCACCGATTTGCTGAGCGCCCACGGCATCGACATCGTGTCGCTAGACTGCGATGGGTTTATCGACGCGCTGGTGCCCACATGGATAGAAAACGGCGTCAACACCATGTTCCCCATTGAGGTGGGCACCTGGGGTGCGTCGCTGGCCCCGTGGCGGCAGAAGTACGGCAAAGAGCTGCGCGGCGTGGGCGGTATGGATAAGCGCGTATTTGCCCGCGATCGTGCGGCGGTGGACGCCGAAATTGAACGGCTTAAGCCGCTGGTGGATTTGGGCGGCTACATCCCCTGCCCCGACCATCTGATTGCGCCCGACGCCCATTTTGATGTGGTGCAGTATTATTGCGACCGGTTTCGGAAAGCGTTTTAAAGAGAGTGGTTGCGGCATTGCCTGTAACCATCCGCTTGCGGGGCGGCCCATGGGCCGCCCCGCAGTATTTTACCGGCCCTTTGAAAGGGCGGGCATGGCGAACGGGCGGCCGGCGGCGTGTGGTTTTTTAAGAGGGTCGCTCCGGCGTCGCCGCGGCGGCGCGTGCCTTTCCAAAGCCCATTGCCGGGAAGGTTTTGGCCACGGGAACCAAAAGACGGATACGCGCGTATCTCCCTTTGGGGCGGCGGGAAAAAAGCCGGTTGCCCAGGCGCCGCCTGCGCCAAAAGCGCGGCGCAGTTTGCCCGCAAAGCAGGCGCGTAACGCCGGGCTTTACGGCCTTTTTTCTTTTTTCGCGCGGCCGACGCCGCCCTTTGCCGGTTTTATCCCGGCGGGGTTTATGCTAAAATAGATACAAACATGCGCGCCGAAGCGCCCAAGGAGGAAAACCATGAAGTATCCGCCCATCGTCAAGGATTTTCCGCATCTGCTGCACGGCGGTGACTATAGCCCCGAACAGTGGCGCGCCACGCCCGAGGTTTGGGACGAGGACATGCGCCTGGCTAAGCTGGCCGGCTGCAATACGCTGTCGGTGGGCATCTTCTCGTGGACGGCGCTGGAGCCGCGCGAAGGCGAATACGACTTTACGTGGCTGGACGACATTCTGCAGCGCATGGCGCAAAACGGCATGAAGGCGGTACTGGCCACGCCCACCGGCGCCCGGCCGGCGTGGATGAGCCAGAAATACCCCGAGGTGCTGCGCGTGGACGAGAACCGCGTGCGCATCCTGCACGGCGCGCGGCACAACCATTGCTACACCAGCCCCGTCTACCGGCGCAAGGCGGTGGAAATCAACACGCTGCTGGCGCGGCGCTACGCCGGGCACCCGGCGCTGGGCGTATGGCATCTGAGCAACGAATACGGCGGCGAGTGCCACTGCCCGCTGTGCCAGCAGGCCTTTCGCGCGTGGCTTAAAGAGCGGTACCACAACGACTTAGACCAGCTCAACCAGGCCTGGTGGACGGCCTTTTGGAGCCATACGTATACCGATTGGTCCCAGATCGAAAGCCCGGCGCCCCACGGCGAAACGGCCGTGCACGGCCTGAAGCTGGACTGGAAGCGCTTCGTCACCGAGCAGACGCTGGACTTTATGCGCGCCGAGAGCGCGCCGCTGCGCAGCATCACGCCGGACGTGCCGCTGGTCACCAACATGATGGGCGTATACCCGGGTATCAACTATTTTCGTCTGGCCGATGCTCTGGATGTGGCCGCATGGGACAGCTATCCCCAATGGATGAACGACGAGGACGATATCCACGTGGCGGCCTTTGCCGCGCTGCAGCACGATTTGACCCGGTGCCTGAAGGACGGGAAGCCTTTTATGCTGATGGAAAGTTCGCCGTCGGCCACCAACTGGCAGCCGGTGGGGAAGCTGCGCCGCCCCGGCGGGCACAAGACCTACTCGCTGCAGGCGGTGGCCCACGGGGCCGATACGGTGCAGTATTTTCAGTGGCGTAAGTCGCGGGGCAGCGCCGAGAAGTTCCACGGCGCCGTCGTCGACCATCTGGGCACGCCGGACACCCGCGTATTCGGCGAGGTGGCCCAGACCGGCGAGCTGCTTCAAAAACTGGACGGCGTCGTGGGCGCCGCCACGCCGGCGCAGGTGGCGATCCTCTACGACTGGGAGAACCGCTGGGCGCTGGAAGACAGCGCCGGTTTCCTGCGGGAGAAAAAATATGTGGAGACGGTGAGCGCCCACTATGAGGCTTTCTTTGCCCAGGGCGTGCCGCTGGACGTCATAGACATGACCAAGGCGCTGGATGGCTATAAAATCGTTGTAGCGCCGATGCTGTACCTGCTGCGGCCGGGCTTTGCCCAAAGAGTCGAGGCTTTTGTCAAGGCCGGCGGAACGTTTGTGACCACGTATTATTCGGGTTATGTGGACGAACACGACCTGTGCTTTTTGGGCGGCTTCCCCGGCCCGCTCAAAGAGACGCTGGGCATCTGGTGCGAGGAACTGGACGGCTTGCGGCCCCAGGACAGCAACCGGATGCTGTGGCAGGATAAAGAATACGTGCTGCACGACTTTGCCGAGGTTATTCACGCCCGCGGCGCGCAGGTGCTGGGCACGTATCAGCAGGATTTCTACGCTGGGCAGCCGGCGCTGACCTGCCACAGCCCGGGCGACGGGAAAGCCTATTACATCGCCGCACGCTTCGGCGAAGATTTCCAACGGGACTTTGCCCGGCATCTGATGGACGAGGCCGGCGTAAAGCCGGTATTGCCCCGGTTGCCCGGCGGCGTTTCGGCCACGGCCCGCACAAATGGACAGCAGGAATATGTGTTTGTTATGAACTACATGCCCTATGAGACGCGGGTGGACGTGGGCGACGGCGGTACCGACATGGAAACCGGCGTTGCCGTCGCCGGCACGGTTGTGCTGCCGCCCAGAGGGGCGCTGGTATTTGTGCGCGGTGCGGAAAACCCGACTTGAACCAAAGACTATTTCGGGCAGGCGGGCAGGACCCGCTGCCCTTCTAAACGCGTAACGGAGGAACAAAATGGCCTATCAGGCGCTCTATCGCAAATACCGGCCGCCCACCTTTGATGAGATGGTGGGCCAGTCCCATATCGTGCGGGCGCTGAAAAACCAGGTGGAAAGCGGCCGAACCGGCCATGCCTACCTGTTTTCCGGCCCCCGGGGCACCGGCAAAACTTCGGCGGCCAAAATACTGGCCCGGGCGCTGACCTGCCACGGCCCAACCCGTGGCCAGCCCTGCGGCGAGTGCCCGGCCTGCCGCGACGAAAACCCGGTGGACATCACCGAAATCGACGCCGCCTCGCACAACAAAGTGGACGACGTGCGCGATATGCTGGAGAACGTGCGCTACCTGCCGGCATTGGGCAAGAAACGCGTCTATATCATCGACGAGGTGCACATGCTGACGCCGCAGGCCTTCAACGCGCTGCTCAAAACGCTGGAGGAGCCGCCCGAGCACGTGGTGTTCATACTGGCCACCACCGAGCCGCACAAGCTGCCGGCCACCGTGCTTTCCCGCTGCCAGCGGTTTTCGTTCGGGCGCATATCGGTGGAAGACTTGACCGACAACCTGCGGCGTATCGCCCAAAAGGAGGGTATCGCCATCGACGAAGAGGCGCTCTCGGCTGTGGCGGTGGCCGCCGAGGGCGGTATGCGCGACGCCATCTCGCTGATGGATCAGTGCGCGGCGCTTAGCCCCGGGCAAGCCATCACCGCCGCGCAGGTATACGCCATGCTGGGCACCGCCAACCGGGAATACTATTTCACCGTGGCCGGCAGCCTTTTGTCCGGCGACGCGCCGGCGGCGGTGGGCGCGCTGGAGGGCTTTCTGGCCGACGGCGGCAGCCTGCAGGTGTTTGCCCAAGACTTGTGCCGGCATCTGCGGGACCTGTACGTGGCCAAAACGTCGCCGGGCGAGGCGCCGCCGGTGCAAAACATCGACTTGCCCACGTGGAAACGACTGCTTGCAAGCGCGAAAGCCGCCGTGCCCGGCAGCATTCTGCAGGCGCTGGATATCCTAAGCCAGCTGGACGGTACGCTGCGCTATACGAACAACCCGCGCGTCATGGTGGAGCTGGCCATCTTCCGCAGCTGCCGCGTCGCCGCCGGCGGCGCCGAAGGGCTGCTGACGCGGCTGGAACAGCTGGAGCAGCAGGTGACGCAGCTGCAGCAGCGCCCTTTGGCTTCGCCGGCGGCTGTGGCGGCTTCCTCTGTAGAGGAGGCGGACGGCGAGCCGTTGCCGGCGGCGCTGGACGACGCCGATGAATACGTACCCCCGGAGGCCCCGCCGCCGGACTTTGACGACGCACCGCCCTGGGCGGCGCCGGCCGGTGGCCCGCCGCCGCAAGCGCCCCCTTCGCGGCCGATACCGGCTTCGATGCCGGCAGCGCAAACTCTCCCGGCAGCAAAGGCCGTGCCGGGCCCGCCCAAAGCCGCCCCCGCCGGCGCCAATAAGGACGCCGACGCGCTGTGGAAGCGCACGTACGACCATTTGTGCAGCCAGGGCAAGGACAGCGTGGCCGCCCATATGGTGCACGGCAAGGGCATCGCGCTGGCCGACGGCGTGCTGACGGTGCAGTATCCCAAGGATCAGAGCATGTCCGCCGAGATGCTGCAGATGGCTCGCCGCGGCAAGGTGCTCGCCACGGCGCTGGCCCAGGTCGCCGGGCAGCCCGTCCGCGTGGAATACAGCATCTATCAGTATTCGCCCGAGGAACAGCAGATGCTGGAGGAGTCCATCAAGCGACTGCCTGCAGATATTATAACCATTAAAAACTGAC
This sequence comes from Eubacteriales bacterium, assembly GCA_028709505.1. Taxonomy (GTDB): domain Bacteria; phylum Bacillota; class Clostridia; order Christensenellales; family UMGS416; genus STF2-111. The sequence continues at coordinate 1,928 of JAQVWW010000024.1, read as the reverse complement.
ACCCAAGGAGGACCTATGGCAAAAGGATTTATGCCCCGCGGCGGCGGAGCGAATATGCAGCAACTGATGAAACAGGCCCAGAAATTACAGGCTGATATGGAGGCCGCCCAGGCGGCGCTGGACGACGCCGAATACGAGGCCACCGCCGGCGGTGGCGCCGTGCGCGTGGTGGTCACCGGCAAAAAGATGCTCAAAGCGGTGGAAATTAAGCCCGAGGCCGCCGATCCCGACGACGTGGAGATGTTGCAGGATCTTATTTTGGCGGCGGCCAACGAGGCCATGGCCAAGGCCGACGCCCAAGCGGCAAGCTCAATGGCCAAGCTGACCGGCGGCATGAAGATGCCGGGCATGTTCTGACATGGCCGGCTATCTGGAGCCGCTCTCCCGGCTGGTCAACGCGCTGTCCAAGCTGCCGGGCATCGGGCAGCGTTCGGCCATGCGGTTGGCGTACCATATTTTGCAGCGGCCCGAGGGCGAAGTGCGCGAGCTGGCCGAGGCCATCTATAAGGCCCGGTGGGATATCGGCTACTGCCCGGTATGCGGAGATTATACCGCCGGCGACGACGTATGCGGCATCTGCCGGGACGCCCGGCGCGAAAGCGACGTGCTGTGCGTTGTGCGTGATCCGCGCGACGTGGCGGCCATGGAGCGTTCCGGCGCGTTTCGCGGCAAATATCACGTGCTGCACGGCACCATATCGCCCAATGAAAACCGCGGGCCCGGCGATATCCGCATCAAAGAATTGCTCAAGCGTCTGCAGGATGACGACATAGGCGAGATTATTCTGGCCACAAACCCCGACCTGGAAGGCGAGGCCACCGCCATGTACATTGCCCGGCTGATAAAGCCGCTGGGCGTCAAAGTGACCCGCATCGCCCAGGGCGTGCAGGTAGGGGCCGACTTGGAGTATGCCGACGACGTGACGCTGTCCCGGGCGCTGGAAGGCCGGCGGGAGATGTAACACGCATCCGCCGGGGCGCAGGTTGCGTACCGATATTTGCGCGTCAGGCGCGGCCGGCTTTTCGGCCGCGTTTTTGGCCCGGGGCAAAATGATATCGGCGGTTGTTTGACCGGCGCCCGGGGGTGGTAAGAAGAAGGTAGGGCCTTTTGGAAAATACCGGTGATAATTTACATCGCTGAAAGGATTTCCGTAGCAAGGGCATTTAAAATAAGGTATAATAAGCTTCGCCCGCCGGCGCAAGCGATGGTTTCAGGCGGGCCGCGTGATAGTATGCCGGGAGGGCGTATACGCAGCCGACAGGCCGCGCCGGCACTAGGCCGGCTGGAAGCACGCTATACACAGCCGATAGGCCGCGCCGGCATAGGGCCGGCTGGGGGATTTCTATACGCGGTCGCAGGGGGGTTGCAATGCGGCGCGCTGTGCCGTAAAGCGATAAAGACGGCGTCAGCATCATCGCGTTGATCATTTTGGAGGAACTTGCATGAGATATATCAGCACCCGGGGGGGCGCCGCAGAGGAGAATTCCGCCCAGGCGGTATTGGCCGGCCTGGCCCGGGACGGCGGCCTACTGGTGCCCGAGCGCATTCCCCGGCTTACCCGCCAGCAGCTTTGCAGTCTGTGTGCGCTGGACTATACCCGGCGGGCGCAGCGTATTCTGGGGCTTTTTTTTGACGACTTGCCCGAAGCGGCCGACTGCGCCGCACAGGCCTATGCCGCTTTTGGCGCGCCGGTTACGCCGGTGGCCCCCGGCGCGTGGGTGATGGAGCTGTGGCATGGCCCCACCGCGGCCTTTAAGGACATGGCGCTACAGTTTTTGCCCCGTGCGCTGGCCGCCGCCAAACGCCAGCAGCGCGTGACCACCGAAACCCTTATCCTGGTGGCCACGTCCGGCGACACCGGCGGCGCGGCCCTTTCGGGCTTTGCCGGCATAGAGGGCACCCGCGCGGCGGCGTTCTATCCCGCCCAG
>JAQVWW010000023.1 GCA_028709505.1 Eubacteriales bacterium | reverse complement strand
GCCTACCGGCGTTATTATGCACTGTGCGAGAAGGCAATATTTATAATGAAATGGAATTTAAAGGCATAGCAAGGCGAACATCTTGCTATGCCTGTTCTTCTATCCTACCCGCTGGGCGGCGCGAATGACCTTTAAGCGCTTCATCACGTCGTTGGCGCCGCGGCCAAAATAGTCGTGCAGCGTCTCGTACTCGGCATACAACTGGTCGTACACCGCCACCGCGTCGGGGTTGGGGCGATACGTGCGTTCCATCACGCGGCCCATATCGGCCGCCGCCTCAAAGATGCTGTCGTACCCGCCGTTTTCCTTGCCGGCGGCCACGGCGCCGAACATGGCGCTGCCCACCGCCGGTGTCTGGCTGGAATAGCCGATTTTAATCTCCATGTTGGTGACGTCGGCGTAAATCTGCATCATCAGCGGATTCTTCTGGGAAATGCCGCCGGCGGCGTACAGCTCGTTGACCTCCACGCCGTGCTGGCGGTAGTTTTCGATGATTTTGCGGGTGCCGTAGGCGGTGGCCTCGATGAGCGCCCGATAGATTTCCTCGGGCTTCGTCAGCAGCGTCATACCCAGCATCATGCCGGTTAAATCCACGTCCACCAGCACCGAGCGGTTGCCGTTCCACCAATCCAGCGCCACCAGGCCGCTCTCGCCCACGCGCAGCGCCGCCGCCTTTTCGCTCAAAAGCTCATGAATCGAGACGCCGCGGGCGTCGGCCTGCTGCTGGTAGGCGGCCGGCACGCAGTTTTCGACGAACCACTCAAAATGATCGCCCACGCAAGACTGCCCGGCCTCGTAGCCGGCAAAGCCCGGCAGGATGCCGTCCTGCACGACGCCGCACATGCCCGGGACAATCTGCTCGTGCTCGCCCACCAGCATGTGGCACGTGGACGTGCCCATGATCATCAGCATCTTGCCCGGCCCGGTGATGCCCACCGCCGGTACCGACACGTGGGCGTCCACGTTGGCCACCGCCACGCCGATGCCGGCGCGCAGACCCAGCTTTTGGGCCATATCCGGCGTCAGGCCGCCGGCGCGGGTGCCCAGCGGATAGATGGTGCGCGACAGCTTCTCGTCCACCACGCGCTCCAGACGCGGGTCCAGCGCGGCGAAGAATTCGTTGGACGGATAACCCTGGGTTTTGGAGTAAATGGCCTTATAGCCGGCGGTGCACGAGTTGCGCTTTTCCTGGCCGCACAGCTGCCACACGACCCAGTCGGCCGCCTCGATAAAGCGCTGGGCGCGGGCATAAATCTCCGGCGCTTCGTCAAGGATCTGCCAGATTTTCGGGAACATCCACTCGCTGGAGATCTTGCCGCCGTAGCGGGCCAGGAAATCCTCGCCCATTTCCTCGGCCTTGGCGTTGAGGGCGTTGGCGTGGGCCTGGGCGGCGTGGTGCTTCCACAGCTTGACATAACTGTGCGGGTTGCCTTTGAGATCGTCGTCAAAGCACAGCGGCCGGCCGTCGGCATAGGTGGGTAGTATGGTGCAGGCGGTAAAGTCGATGCCGATGCCGATAACGTCGTCGGCCGACACGTCGGCTTGAGCCAGCACCGCCGGAATGGTGTCGGTCAGCACCTGCAGATAGTCGTCGGGATGCTGCAGCGCCCAGTCCGGCGGCAGCCGCGTACCGTCGGGCAGATATTCGTCCATCACGCCGTGCGTGTATTCCTTCACCGCCGTGGCCAGCTCCCGCGCCGTGGATAGCTCCACCAGCACCGAGCGGCCCGACTGGGTGCCGTAGTCAACGCCAATGGCATACTTCGCGCCCATAAGATACCTCCGTTTGATAGGATTCCTTTTGCTCAATATAACAAATTTGCCGGGCTGAAACAAGGCGCTGGGAAGCTTTTGGGGCCGCGATCTTTGCGCTTTGACGGCACAACAGCTGCGGCGCGTGGGCGGATCATGCGGATGACGGGTCGTTTGGGGCAGGTATGCGCCGGCAAGCCGGCTGCGGCTTTGCACGGGAAAAGCGTTGTTGCCAAAATGGGTGTGCACGGGTTGGGCTAAAACCCGCCGGGTAGCGCTGGGCCGTTCGCCCGGCGCGATATAAAAAAGGCCGGCCATAAGCCGGCCGGGAAAAAAAGCGCTATAAAAGTATTATAGTGTTCTCTGCGCGCCCCTTTTAACGGCGGGCCGGGGTGGCGGCGCAGAAGCTTTTCCTCCAAGGCGGGTTCTGAAGGGGCGTTGCAATTAAACGATGGTTTGAAAACGGTGACTTCAAAAGTTCCTATGCCCGGTAAGCCGGGCCCTTGCGTGGTGGTTTAAAGCCGGGGCCTATAAAAGGGAATCGCACCGCCTACGTGGAAAGGACGGCCGCACTCGCATATGCCCCTTCGCCCCATAGGTATCCTCCCCAAGGCGGAATTCCCAAGTACCCGCCGCCCTTAAGCGGTGGTTTGGAAGCCGCGCTTGCAAGATGCCATGCCTACAGCGTAGACGCGCGCACAATAAGCTCGGTCTCCAGCAGAATCTGCTGGGCGGGCAGGGCCGGGTTTCCAATTTTATCCAGCAGCAGCGAGCAGGCCTGGCTGCCCATCTGATACGTGGGCTGCTGGATGGTAGTAATGGCCGGGTCGGTCATCAACGAGATATCGATGTTGTCAAAGCCAATGACGGCCACATCCTGCGGCACCTGCAGGTTGTGCCGCTTGGCGGCTTTGACGGCGGCGGCGGCGAACACGTCGGACACGGCGAAAAAGGCGTCGGGTCGCTCTTTGCCCGATAGCATGTGCGTGGCCGACGCCAGCGCCTGTTCAAAGCTGATGTCGCTTAAGTGCACCAAAAATTCACGCGGGCAGCGCAGGCCCGCCTGGGCAAGCGTATCCAAAAACCCCTGTTCGCGTTGCCGGGCGTAGTGGTACGTCAGCGACGAGTTGATCATCGCCATGCGCCGCCGGTTGATGCTTAACAGGTAGTTGGTGGCCGTGCGGGCCGACGCGTAGTTGTCGATGCTGACGTAGGAGACGGCGCTGCCGTCGCAGATTTCCGAGCACATGACCACCGGGCAGCGCAGGCTGAGCTCTTCGACTATCTGCGGCGACGTCTGGTGCATCAGCAGCAGCCCGGCAATGGCGTTGTTTTTCAGCAGCATCTGGTAATCGTCAAAAGTCGTATAAACATCGCCGGCCTGCATCACCAGCACGTGGTAGCCGCGGCGGACGGCGGCCGACTGGATACCGTCGATGATGACGCCGTTAAACGGGTTACGAAAATCCGGCACGCACACCAGTATTGTGTTGCTTTGCGCGTCGCAGAGCAGGTTTTGCGGGCTGAACGAATAGCCCAGCCGCTCCATGGCGGCCAGCACCTTTTGCCGCGTTTCTTCGCGGGTGTTGCCTTTGCGGTTGATGATGCGCGATACGGTGGCGATGGATACGCCGGCCTCGCGGGCAATTTCGTCGATGGTGATTCTGCTGGAGGTGGCCATGCTGCGTCCCGTCTTTCCCAAAATGTTTGTGATCAGCCTAAAATTATAGCATATCCGCGCGAAAAGGGGAACAGCCCCGGCCGCCGGGCGGGTCTTGACAACCGCCGGCTTAGGGCGGTAAGATGGTGCAAACTCGGCTCACGACGCCCGGATAGGAGGACGCTTATGGTACGCTTTGCCGTCGTCGGCACAAACTTCATCACGCGCTGGTTTCTCGACGCGGCGGCGCTTTGCCCCGGCGTCTCGCTGGCGGCCATCTATTCGCGTAAGCTGGAGACGGCCCGGGCATTTCAGCAGGATTATCCCGCGCCGCTGCTGTTTGACGATCTGGACGCGCTGGCCGCCTGCCAAGAGGTGGACGCCGTGTACATCGCCACCCCCAACGCGCTGCACGCGTCCCAGGCGCTTAGGATGCTGCGCGCCGGCAAGCACGTGCTGGTCGAAAAGCCGGCGGCCTCCAACTTTCATGAGGTCAAGGCTATGGCCGACGCGGCCGCCGATGCCGGCGTCGTGTTCCTCGAAGCCGTGCGCAACGCCTTTACGCCGGGCTTTGACGCCCTCCGCCAAAACCTGCCCAAGCTCGGGGCCATCCGGCGCGTCACCGCCGTTTACTGCCAGTATTCTTCGCGATACGACCGCTTCAAGCAGGGCGAAATCTTAAACGCTTTTTGCCCGGCGCTTTCCAACAGCGCGCTGATGGACATCGGCGTGTATTGTGTGCATCCGGTGGTTAAGCTCTTTGGCCGGCCCGGGCGCGTCAAGGCCGCCAGCGTGCTGCTGCATAACGGGTTTGAGGGTGCCGGCACCATATTGGCCGACTATGGCAGCATGCAGGCCGACATCATCTATTCCAAAATTACCGCGTCGCACCTGCCCAGCGAGATACAGGGCGAACAGGGCTGCATGCTCATCGGCCGCTTCAACCGTATGGACGACATCAAAATCGTCTACCGCGACGGCCGGGAGGAAAAGCTGAGCATCCCGGCCTGTGAAAAGGCGATGGTATACGAGATACAGGCGTTTGCCGACGCCATTGCCGAGCGCCGGGACATTGCCGAGTGCACCCGCGCGTCGCTGGACAGCGCGGCGGTGATGGACGAAGCCCGCCGGCAGACCGGCGTGCGCTTTCCCGCCGACGACGCAGCATATAAGGGGGAACCGTTATGAAAAAGGTATGCGCCGCGCTGCTGGCGGCACTGTTTCTCTGCGCCGCGCCCTGCGCGCTGGCCGCGCCGTCGCCCACGGCCACGCCGGCGGCCGGGCAAAACTGGCTGGACCAGATGATGCAGCGCGATCCCAACATGAAGTGGCTGCTGCTGACGTCGGCGGCTCTGGTGGGGCTGGGAGCAATCCTCAACGTGGTCATCCGCAAGCGGGAAGGCAAGTAGTAAATCGATCGCCTGGGGTTTTATTTTAAAACTCCCGCGCCCAGGCTTGCCGCGTGGGCAGCCGGTTAGGGCGGGAAATAACCAAGGCAAGCCGGGGACTGCGCCCGGCCCTTGGCTTGTTTGTAGCGGGAAATCGCCGGCGTGCCCGGCGCAGGGGCGCCTTTTTTGCGGCTTTATATCCAAATCGCCGCGCGGGCGCCCAGCACGTTATGGTAAAAAGGAAGAGGCGCAACCGGAATATGCGCACAAATACGGTACTTGCACAGGAGGAGAACGTGTCCAGAGGAATTATCATCTACGGCGCATCCGGTTCGGGGAAGACGACGCTGGGTAAAGCATTGGCCCAGCGGCTTGCCCTGCAGCATATCGATATTGACGACTATATCTGGCGCTGGGATACGCAAATGCCTTACACGGTGCTGCGCCCGCGCCAGGAGCGCATCGCGTGCTTGGAAAAGGCCATATCAACAGCCCGGCCTTTCGTTATGACAGGGTCCATGTGGAGCATCCGTGCGTCGTTCAACGCGCGGTTTGATTTGGCTGTGTTTCTAACCGTGCCTACGGCAATACGCATGGAACGGCTGCGCGCGCGGGAAGCGGCGATGTTTGGAGCGCGCATCCTGCCCGGCGGCGACATGTACGAGCAGAACAGGGCATTCCTGGACGATGCCGCGGCCTACGATACCGGAGAACCGCCGCAGGTGTGCCAAAAGCAGCACGAACAATGGACGGCAGAGCTATCCTGCCCCGTGCTGCGCGTAGACGGCACAAAAGACATTGCCGAAAACGCCGCGTGGATAGCCGAACAATTTTTGCTGCTGGCCCAATAGCATCGCAACGGCAGACAAAACGGTGAGGAAAAATCCTCACCGTTTTTGATACGGATGCGTTTGCAAAGCTATTCCCTTGCCGCCTTACGGCCCAGCAGGAACAGGAAAATAGGCGTGCAGATGGACGAAAAGAAGATGGACAGCACCAGGTAGATCACTTTGTTGTCGGGTGCGTACCGCTGGTAAATCTCGAAAAGGGCGAAGTACTCGATGACCAGCGCCGCTATCGTGCCCAGCGTCAGCAGCCAGCCAATGGCGGGAATCCACGTGACCAGCGTGCAGGCCAGGCCGCCCAGTATCCACCAGCGCATGTTCCAGCTTTTGCGGCCCGACTTCTCAACGATGTCGTCGCCCACCCAGCCCAGCAGGAAGCCGTTGGCGATGGGCACCCAGGCCAGCCACGCGTTCTCGTTGCCGCGGGCCTGGGCGATGCGATACAGGCCCATGGCGCGCACGACATAGAACGCGACGCCGATAAGCGAAGAGAAGAGCAGCACGATGAGCAGGATAACGCCCAGCACGCTGCCGCCCAGCACCAGCAAGCTTCTGTTGATCATGTCCGGAAAATCGTCATAGCTATATACTGACATAATGTTCCTCCCCGACATTTTAATTTGATTATACGCGCTTTACCCGGCGATGACAAGGCGGCGGCTTTGCATCTGTACAGAGCAGCCCCTCCAGTTTATAATAAGATAGATTCCCCGAGAAATGGAGCCCATGCATGAAATACCAACTCTTTGCCTCCGATATGGACGATACGCTGTTTGGAAACGACTTAATCATATCGCCGGCCAACCTGGCCGCCGCCCGACGGCTTAAACAAAGCGGCGTGCGCTTAAGCTTTGTCACCGGCCGCATGTTTGACGCGGCGCTGCCGCATCTAAAAAAGATAGGCGCCGACGGCCCGGTGGTGTGCTGCCAGGGCGCCGTGGTGATGGACAGCGCCACGCGTACACTGATCCACTACCAGCCGCTGGATAGGGAGCTCTCCGGCGAAATTTTGCGCTTTGCCGAAGAAAACCACACCTACGGCCAGTATTATAGTGTGGACGACTATTACTTTATGCGGCCCTGCGACGAAAGCCGGCTCTATGAAAAGCTGGCCCAGCACGCCGGCATCGCCGTGGGCCGCCCGCTTTGGCAGGCCCTGGATTTCGCGCCGGCTAAAATACTGCTGATGGGCCCGCCGCCGCGTATCCGCGCCCTGTACGACGAGGCGCTTACGCGCTTTGCCGGGCGGGCGGAAATCTGCATCTCCAAGCCCAACTATTTGGAATTTAGCCATCCGCTGGCCAACAAGGGCGAAGGGCTGCGCCGTGTGGCGGCATATTTTGATATCCCGATGAGTCGCGTGGCGGCCATCGGCGACGGCATCAACGACATCCCGCTTATCCGCGCCGCGGCACTGGGTATCGCCGTGGGCAGCGCCGCGACGGAGCTTAAAGCCTGTGCCGGCGCCGTCGTGGCGCCCTGCCTGGAAGACGGCTTCGCCCAGGCCGTCGACCAATATATTTTGACGGAGTAAGATATGGAACAGATACGTGCCAAAGATTTTGCAAAAGCGCTGGGGATGGACATGCTCTGCGGCGACCCCGACGCGTTCCTTCAGCTGGAAACCGGCGATATCAACCGCCCGGGCCTGCAACTGACCGGCTTTTTTGATTATTTCGCCAGCGACCGCATCCAGATCTTCGGCAAGGCCGAGCTGGCGTACCTGTGCGAAAAGTGCTCGGCCACCTACCGCAGCGACAGCCTGATGCGGCTGATGAGCTACGATATCCCGGCCGTCATTGTCTCGCGCGACCTGCAAGTGCCGGCGGAACTGCTCAAGGCCTGCCGCAAGTACGGCCGGCCGCTGTTTCGTTCGCAGCTGGCCACAACCAAGCTCGTCAACAGCACCATCAACTTTTTAACCATCCTGCTGGCGCCACGCATGACGCAGCACGGCGTGCTGGTGGACGTGGCCGGTGTGGGCGTGCTCATCACCGGCGAATCGGGCCTGGGCAAGAGCGAGACGGCGCTGGAGCTGATCAAGCGCGGCCATCGGCTGGTGGCCGACGATGTGGTTGAGGTCAGCCGCCTGTCCAACGACCAGCTCATCGGCACATCGCCCGAATCCATCCGGCACTTTATGGAAATACGCGGCATCGGCATCGTCGATATCCGCGCGCTGTACGGCAGCGGCGCCGTGCTGACGTCCAAAGCCATCGACATCGTCGTGCAGCTGGAGGCCTGGGACAACGCCAAGCAGTACGAGCGGCTGGGTATCGACGACAACACCACCGACATTCTGGATGTGGCGCTGCCCATCCTCGTGCTGCCGGTGATGCCCGGGCGCAACCTGGCCATGGTGGTGGAGGTGGCCGCCCGCAACATGCGCCTAAAGAGCATGGGCTACCACGCGGCGCTGGAGCTGCATCGGCGGCTCAACGCCCATCTGGATTCCATCGGGGATATGTGATAAAATTTTGTGCGGCACAAGCACCGCACAGACGGAATGGAGGCAACCATATGTTTTACTTGGGTGTGGATTTGGGTGGAACCAACATCGCCATCGGCCTGGTGGATGAGCAGGGCAATATCCTGCATAAGGACAGCGTACCGACGCTGTCGGCGCGGCCGCCTGCCGAAGTTGTCGACGACATGGCGGCGCTGTGCCGCAAAGTGACGGCCGATGCCGGCAAGAGCATGGACGACATCGCGGCGGTGGGTATCGGCGTGCCCGGACTTACCATCGACGAAACCGGCGTCGTCGTATTCGCCACGAACCTGGGCTGGCACGACGTGCATATGGGCACGCAGCTGGGCCGCGCGCTTAACAAACCGGTGCATATGGACAACGACGCCAACGTGGCCGCGCTGGGCGAAGTGGTGGCCGGCGGCATGAGGGGCGCCAAAAACGCCATCTTTTTGACGCTGGGCACCGGCGTAGGCGGCGGTATCGTGCTGGATGGCAAAATCTTCAGCGGTACACACCACGTGGGCGGCGAAGTGGGCCACATGATCACCGTCATAAACGGCGAACCCTGCACCTGCGGCAACCGCGGCTGCTGGGAGCGGTACACGTCGGCTACGGCCCTCATCCGCGAGGGCAAAAAGGCGGCGCAGCGCAACCCGCAAAGCCTGATTAATAAAAAAGTGGCCGGCGATCTGGACAAGATTTCGGCCCGCACCGTCATCGACGCCGCCCGCGAAGAGGACGCCGACGCCGTGCAGATTTACCGCGACTATATCGAGGCGCTGGCACTGGGCATCATCAACCTTATCAACCTGCTGGATCCGGAGATGGTGGCCGTGGGCGGCGGCGTGGCGGCGGCCGGCGATTTTCTGCTGGAACCCCTCAAGGCCTGCGTAGCCTCCCATGTGTTCTATAAGGATGCGCCCCACGCCGAAATCGTGCTGGCCGTGCTGGGCAACGACGCCGGCATCATCGGCGCCGCCGTGGACGCGATGAATAAGGAGAACGCGTAACCGGCTCAAACGCAGCCGGAAAAGGCCGCCGATGTGCAACATACGATACAAAACAAACGCCGCAACCACGCGTATGTCGGGGCTGTGGCGTTTGCGCGCGTTTTGATAGAGTATCGACCGCCGGCGAACATAGACGGCGCTGGGCCTCTGTTCTATCATATTTGTAAAAAACAAGCGTAACGGCTGTTTGCCGGGAGGGGAGCATATGGCAATTTATCACAAATTTAAAAACCACTATGCGGACCTGAAGAAACACCTGGGTAAAGAAAAAGCGCTGGCGCTATTCC
>JAQVWW010000022.1 GCA_028709505.1 Eubacteriales bacterium | reverse complement strand
CTGCTCCATAAACATCCGCTGGCTTCCCTCGCCCAGCGCCACCATCATGACGATGGCCATCGTGCCGATGACCACGCCCAGTACCGTCAACAGCGTGCGGGCCTTGCGCTGCCACAGGTTACCCAGCGCCGTCAGCAATAAATCAGATAGCTTCATCATCTTCGAGCAACCTCTTGCGCTGGCGCGCGCGATGTACCCCGAGCACAATACCGCCGGCCACACCGGCTACCGCCACGACGCCGCCTACCACCCACGCCCATATCTTGGTGCCGGGCTGGGCCGGAGGCTCCTCTATGACGCCGGGGTCTTCGGGATAAGGCGTCTCCATCTGCTGCATGACGCTGGCGGTAAACTCGCGGCGCTCGGTGTAGGTGTCGCCGTTGTCGTCCTCAAAGCTCAGCACGATTTCACCGGGGAACTCCAGCGTATCGCCGCCCATGTATTTGCCGTCCACAGCCACGCCGGCGGCTGCGGCCAGCTTATCGCGCTCAATTGGCATAATGCCGGGTTCACCGGTGTCGCCGCCTTCGGGCGTCGCGCTGCCCAGCAGCGCCTCGTCCACCAGCACGTTCAGTTCAATGGTCTTGGTGGAGCCGGACTCCATATTGCCGGCATAGTAGCTCTGCTCGGCGCGCAGCCCTTCGCCCTCCACCGTGGCGATCACGTTATACAGCGTGCTTTTGCCCATGTTGTATACGGGCACGGTGACCATCACCGGCTCGCCGGCCATGGCCGCATACACCTGCGGCTCGTCCAGCTTTACGCGAATCTGCTGGTAGATGGGGATAGAGATGGTGGCCTCTTCGCTCAACGCCGTGGCGCTGCTGTCCTCGTAAGCGATGCTGACCGACAGCGTCTGCGGCTTGGCCGGCGCGTCGGGCAGCGCCCGGAATACGAAGGACGCGGTTACCGTCTTTCCTTTGCCGATGCCGCTAAAGTAGGCTACGTTGCTGCCGCCCACCGGCAGTATCGTGCCGTCGGCCGACGCAACCGTCAGCTTGATGTTCTGCACGTTGCGCTTGGCGCTGGTGTTGGTCAGCTCCATCGACAGCGTGAACTGCTCCCCGGCGTACACCTTTTCAACATCCACGCTGTAGTTGCTTAAGATCACCCGCGGCTGCGACTGCGGCGTGGTGGGCGTAACCGGCGGCGCCGTGGCCTCGGGCGTGGCGGTGGGTTCGGGGCTGCCGTCCTTCACCTGGATAAACAGCGTATAGGTCTGCGCGGTTAACGTGGTTTCGGTACCGTCGTTGTACAGATACTCAGCCACGAACGACACGGGGTGGCGCCCGTTGACGGCCGACGCCTTGACTTCCAGCGTAAATTCCGCCATCCAGGCGGGGGCGGCGTTGGCGATAACGCGGGCCACGTTGCCGGCCAAAAGCGGCGATGTGGCATAGTCGGACGTATCGGGCCGCACCGTAATGGCGCTGGTCACGCCGGCATTTTTGACAAAGGGCAGCTTAATGTCCACCCATATTTTGCCGCCCTCTACGCGGGTAACCGGCACGTAGTCGTTGGCGTAAATATCGGTGGCGTTGGGGCCCACCTGGGCGTTGATGTCCAGCGCCAGCGGCCCGCTGGCGGCGGACGCCACCGGCTCGGCCAAAACCGGCGCCGTAACGAGCAGCGCCAGGCACAGCGCCGCGGCCAGGATGCGGTTAAACAGTCTGTTCATGATATTCTTCCTCCCGGTGTTGGTTCATTTCCACTGTGCCCACCCGTCCGTCCCGGATGTGGATGATCTGGTCGGCATATTTTGCTTTTTCAATGTCGTGCGTCACCATGACCAGCGTCTTGCCGTGGCGGCGAACTTCGTCGGCCAGCAGCTTTACGATATCTTCTCCGGTCTGCGTGTCCAGGTTGCCGGTGGGTTCGTCGGCAAATATAATGTCGGGGCTGGTGATCAGCGCCCGGGCGATGGACACCCGCTGCTGCTGGCCGCCGGAAAGCTGGGCCGGCCGGTGTTTTAAGTGCTGCTCCAGGCCCACCGTCTTGAGCATCCGCCTGGCCTTTAAGTTTCGCTCAAAGCCCCCTATGCCTTTTAGGCTCAGCGGCAGCGCCACGTTCTGTTGGGCGCTCATCGTGGGCATCAGGTTAAACGCCTGAAACACGAACCCCACGTTGTCGCGGCGGAACCGCACCAGCTGGCTTTGGTTCATCCGGTCGATGCGCTCCCCTAAAATGGTGATGCTGCCCCGGCTGGGCTGTTCGATGCCGGCCAGCAGGTACAAAAGCGTGGACTTGCCCGAGCCTGACGTGCCCACGATGCAGCAAAATTCGCCCCGGGCTACGTTTAGGTCCACGTCCACCAGCGCCGGCACGGCGTTGTTGGCCACGCGGTAAATCTTGGTCAAGCCCTGGGCCGATATGATGGTCTGCATACCTCCTCCTTCCCCGGCGCGCCGCCGGGCAATCTATCCTGGGTTTAGACGCGGCCAAAAGGAAAATTGTTCCGTACCGCGCCAAAATTATTTACCTTTTTCTGTTATTTTAGCGGCCGTCGCCGGGCCATGCCGGGCTAAATGATGTATACTGAATACAATGCCAGTTGCAAAGGAGTGTAGCCCATGCCCCCTATCGCTTTTGCGTCACCGCTTTTTATCCTACGCGACGAATGCCAGCGCGATCTGTTCGCCGTACTGCGCCGTCTCAAGGAGATAGGCTTCGATGGCGTCGAGTTCCTGGGCCTTTTCGGCCGCGACCCCCACGAAATCCGCCGGGTGCTGGATGAACTGGGTCTGATGGCGCTGGGCGACCATGTGTCGCTAGGCGAATGCTACGCCGACATCGACGGCACGCTGGAGCCGCGGCGCATGCTGGGCTGCCGGTATCTGTCGGTGGCCGGCATTCCCGACGACGCGCTGCCCGGTACCGCCGGCTGGGACGAGACCCGCCGCCGGTACGCCGTGGTATCCAAGGCGGCGGCCCGCGCCGGCATGACGCTGCTGTACCACAACCACGACAATGAGCTTTTATCCCGCGTGGGCGATGTCCACCAGCTGGACGCCATACTGGACGGCATCCCGGCCGACGTGCTCAAGTTTGAGCCGGACCTGGGCTGGATTTCCATCGGCGGCGGCGATGCGCGGCACTATCTGCGCAAATATCGTCACCGCTGCCCGGTGCTGCATTTGAAAGATTATTATGCCACCGATCCGGCGCTGCTGGGCAACGTGCACGACTATCTGCCCCAGGTGGGCAGCGCGGAGCGGGGCAGCTTCGCCTTCCGGCCCACCGGCTACGGCGTCATGAACTATCCGGCGCTGCTGGACGACTGCCTGGCCTGCAACCCCGGCTGGATGGTGTTGGACCACGACCTGGCCTACCACCGGGATAGCTACGCCGACCTAAAGCTAAGCCTGGACTTCGCCCGCGCGCTGCTGCGCGTGCATCGGTAGCCGGAAAACGCGCCTAATAGCAACGTATTCGGCTTTTTGGGCCGTATGCCGGCGCTTTGCCCGGGCAGGTTCGCTTGTTGCTGAAAAGCCCGGCCGGCCAACGCCGGGCACGCCTTTGACGGGGCACCGGGTTAGCCGATGGACCTTTCCGCCGGAGATTCCGGCTGCCCGGCGCCCGCGCAGGGCAAGGCACGCTAGGGCACCCACGGCTTTTTCACTGCCGCCGCGTGCCAGCGGCGGGCTTTGCTTTGCCGCGAAAGCCCGCCGGGGTTACCGGATTTTCAGCACAAAGGCGTGCTTGCCGGCGGGGTCAAACCCGGCGTTTTGGTAAAAGCGCAGCGTCGCCTGGTCATGGCGGCCGGTCATCAGCATCACTTTGTAGCAGTTTTGCCGGGCGGCCCAGGCGCAGGCCTCGCGCAGCAGCGCCGTGCCGTATCCGCGGCGGCGAAAATCGGCGTGGGTTACGACGTTCTCGATAAGCGCGTAAGGCCGGCCGCCGTGCGTCAGGTTGGGCACCAGCACCACCGTCAGCGTGGCTATCGGCAGGCCGTCTGCGCAGCCCAGCAGGATGCGCTGGCGGCTGTCGGCGCACACGGCCTGCCAGGCGGCGGCAACGGCCTCGTCGGCGATCCGCTGCGGCGCTTGCGCGTGTAAATGCGCGTACAGCGCCAGCAGCCGGGGCAGATCGTCGGGCAAGGCCGGGCGGATGGTCCACTGCATAGGGCGTCCCTCCTGGAAGGCGTTACCAATACTTTACCCTGTGGCGGCTTTTTACTCAACTGTTTTGGCCCTATTACTCTGTTAATTTGCTGTTACATCGCAAAAAATGTCTATTTCATTTTTAAAACCTGCGGACCGTGGTATACTTTTTTTATCATACCCTCATTTTCTTTCATATTGGCAAGGAGTGACCGTCATGAAAATCCTATTGGTTCTGGATCAGTTCGACAGTGCCAATAACGGCACTACCATCTCCGCCCGGCGCTTTGCCGACGTGCTGCGCCGTCACGGCCATCAGGTGCGCGTGGTCAGCACCGGCCAGAGCGGGCCCGACAAATACTGCGTACCCGAAGTGCACCTGCCGCTGGTGGATGGGCTCATCACCTCCCAGGGCATGGTGTTCGCCTATCCCGACAAGGCCGTGCTGCGTACCGCCATCGCCTGGGCCGACGTGGTACACTTCCTGCTCCCGTTCCCGCTGGGCCGGCAGGGGCGGCGCATCGCCGCGCAGCTGGGCGTCCCCTGCACCGCCGCCTTCCACACGCAGCCCGAAAACATCACGTACTCCATCGGCCTGGGTAAACTGGATTGGGTCAACAGCCTTCTCTACCGCACTTTTTATCGTTCTTTTTACCGTTATTTTGACCATATCCATTGCCCCAGCCGCTTCATTGCCGACCAACTGGAACAGCACGGCTACGACGCCCGGCTGCACGTGGTGTCCAACGGCATCGACGCCGACTTTACGTACCGCAAACTGCCCAAGCCGCCTGCGCTCTGCGGCAAGTTCGTCATTTTGATGATTGGCCGCCTGTCCAACGAAAAGCGGCAGGATGTGCTCATCGAAGCCGTCCGGCGCAGCCGCCACGCCAGCGATATCCAGCTGGTGCTGGCCGGCCGCGGCCCGCGCGCCGCGCATTTGCGCCGGCTGGGCGCCGCACTGCCCCATCCGCCCCTCTTCGGCTTTTACACCAAGGAGCAGCTGCTGGACGTCATCGCCACCAGCGATCTGTACGTGCATGCCGCCGATGTGGAGATCGAGGCCATCTCGTGCATAGAGGCCTTTGCCTGTGGGCTGGTGCCGGTCATCGCCAACAGCGCCAAGTCGGCCACGCCGCAGTTCGCGCTGGATGAGCGTTCGCTGTTCACCGCCGGCGACAGCGCCGACCTGGCCGCCAAAATCGACTATTGGATAGACCACGCCGACGAGCGCCGCCGGATGGAACACCTCTACAGCGCCCACGGCCGGCAGTACGACATCGACGCCTGCGTGCGCCGTGTCGAAGAGATGTTTTCCCAGAGCATCGCGCAATCGCCCGGCGCATCGGCGCTGGAGCGGGCCATCGGGCCGGACTACGATTATCTGGGCGACAGCCCCGGCGTACGGCTGGGCCGGCGTTTGCTCAAGCCGCTGGCGCGGCTGGTGCTGCCGGTGATACACCGCGCCTGCCTGGGGCTGCGCGTTACCGGCCGCAAAAACCTGTCGGCGCTGCCCGGCGCTTTCGTCAGCGTCTGCAACCACGTTCATCCGCTGGACGGTGCCATGGTAGGCTGCGCGCTGGGCCGCCGGCGCGTGCACTTTTTAACGCTGCAATCCAACCTGGAGCGGCCGTTCGTCCGGTTGTTGCTGCGCCCGCTGGGCGGTCTGCCCATCCCGCGGCGCAAAGCGGCGTCCTTCAGCTTCTACCGCGCCGTGCAAACGGCTCTGGCGCGCGGCGACGTGGTGCACGTCTTCCCCGAAGGGCATCTGTCGCCCTATTGCGACACGCTGCGCCCGTTCCAAAACGGCGCTTTCGCCTTTGCCTACGACGGCGACGTGCCCATCGTGCCCATGGTCTTAAGCTACCGGCCCGGCGTTGGCCTGGGCAAAAAGCTGCGCCGGCGGCCGCTGCTGACGCTGCATATCCTGGAACCGATCTATCCCGATACCGCCGCCGGTAAGCACAGTGAAATTCAGCGGCTGAAAAACCTGTGCACTCTGCGCATGCAGGATACCCTTGCCCATCCGCAGGGCCGGCGCAGACGGGTGATAGACTTGCAGCAGCGGCTGGCCCGCAAATAGAGCGCGCCTTGGGGCCGCCCATCCCGGCTTAATTCGTTGAAAATCCCTTGGCAACAGGAACCAACGCACAAAAATCGGCGGCTTTCCCAGAAAAGGGGAGGCCGCCGAATGACGTACTGTTTCCTTTTGTTGGTGGTCCGCCCGCGGGCCTTCGCGCAAGCGACGCGTGCTTCACGAACCCCGACGCAACCGAAACGACGGGCAGGGCCGCCGGCTCCCCCGTTTAAAAGGGAGAGCCGGCCATGCGTCCTATTTGCTTTTCCCGAATGCGCCGCCGTCCCACCGGCCTTTCACGCGTTGCGCGGCGACCAAAACCCGCGCCGGCATACGCAGATCCCGGTTCGTTTTTTCCGGCGTGCCGGGTTGCGCCCCCGGGTTGGGCCTTATCCGCCAAAGATACGGGCGGCGGCGGCCATGTTGTCGATGACCGGCACGCCGAACGGGCAGCGCTGCTGGCAGTGGCCGCACGCAATGCACGCGTCGCCGCCGCGGGCCAACCCCGCGTAGTGCGATCGTACCGACGGCGGGACGTGATCCTCATCCAGCCGGGCGATATCCAGATATTTGTTGACGGCGGCGATGTCGATTTCCGCCGGGCAGGGCAGGCAGTGGTTGCAATAGACGCAGTTGCCCTTAAAATCGTTGCGCAGCGTGCCCAGCACGTGCGTATAGTCGCGTTCGCTGTCGCTGGCGTCCAGATAGCCCAGCGCGTCCAGCACCTCGTCCCGGGTTTGGCAGCCCAGCAGCACGCTGGATACCGCCGGCCGCGTCAGCGCGTAGTGGATGCACTGCGCGATGGTCATGGGCTGCGCAAAGGGTGTGTGCTGTGCCGAGAGCAGCTTGCCTGCCCCCAGCGTCTTCATCACGGTAATGCCCACGCCGTTTTGCTCGCACAGCTTGTAGAGGGCCGCGCGCTTAGGGTCGATGCCGCGAAACGCCGCCGCGTCGAAGCCGCGCTCCATCTCTTGGAGCACGTGGGCGTCGGCCGGGCACAGATCGAACGCCAGGTTGATGCTAAAGAGCATCGTCTCGGGCAGCCCCGTTTGGATGACGCGCATGGCTATCTCGGGGTTGTGGGAGCTAAAGCCGATGTGCCCGATATCACCCTGCTGCTTTAAGCGCCGGGCGTAATCGGCGATGCCTTTGTCGAACACGTCGTGATAATCCTGTTCGGAATCGATGAAAAACATCATACCAAAGTCGATATAGCCGCCAAAGGTGCGCAGCATCTGTTCAAAGTACCGCTGCACCACCGGCATATCGCGGCTGATATCGTACTGCTGCGCGACGTCCGTCGAGCCAATATGGCCCTGAATCATCACGTCGCGCCGGCGGCTGCCCAGCGCCCGGGCGATGTTGCCGCGCACTTCGTCGCCGGGCATAAACACGTCCAGCAGGTTGATGCCCCGCTCCAACGCCGCGTCGATGGTGTCGCGCACCTGCTGGTAAGGTTTGCCGTCCAAATGTTCGCAGCCCAGGCCGATGATGCTGCCGCGGGCGTCGGTTGCTCCTATTTGCCTATATTCCATGTCGTCCCCCTGTCGCCGGGCTTTCGCCGTCGTTTTTAAAATCCGTCGGGTTTGTCAGTCCGTCGCCGCTTGGGCGGCGCCGGGGGCTGCCGTCGCCGGGTTTGCCTTATCCGGATTATACCACAAACGTCTGCCGCCGGAAAAGGATGCCGGCACGGCAGAGCAAGCCGGCGCAGATTGGCCGGGCACCCTTTTACCCGGCGGCGACGGCCCTGCGCGTGCCGCTATCGCACCGCCTTAGGCATGCCGCGCAGCCGCGCTGTGCCGGGGTTCGCCGTCCGTCCCCAGCGCCAAGGCTCTCAGGCAGGCGTCGATTTGCCGGTGCGTCGTTGCTTTTTCCAGCTGGGCCAACACCTCTTCCCGGCTCTCGCGCAGATGCGGCAGATTTTGGGCGGCGGCGACGGCCTTGTCCGTATCGCCGGTTTTTTTATGGATAAAGCACAGTGCGGCGCGCGTGGTGTGCCGTACTTTTTCGGTGGGGTTCGCCCCCAGCACCCGTTAGCAAAGCGCGGATGATTGTTTCAGCTTGTCGGCGTCGTCTCCCAATGCCCATGCCAGCGCCAGCTCGGACATCAGTCCCTCGTCGTTGGGAAACGTCTTTCGCGCCGCTTCGAGCACCCGGGCCGCCTTTTTATAGTCGCCTGCTTGCAAATAGGCCCGCTCGGCCTGAAAGACGGCCGCCCTGGCCTGCGCGTCGTTTATTTTGTCCATACCCACCAGCGCATCGATACTGGTTTGAAAGAGGTTGGCCAGCGCCGGCAAAAGTGTGATGTCCGGATAGGTGTCGGCGCGTTCCCAATTGCTGACGCTTTGCGGCGACACACCCAGCATTTGCGCCACGTCGTCTTGGGTAAGCCCTGCGCCTTTGCGCAACGCCTTGAGATTTTCGGCTAGATAGAGCATATTGGCATCTCCTTGTTTTGAATGGGCCGGCCTGCTTTTAGAATAGAAAAAAACGGCCAAAAAGGCAAGAACGCGCCGCGGGAGAAAAACACAACGCCGCCGTGAAAAGAAGGCAGCGCGGGCTTTTTGGCGTTGCAGCCATAGTGTCAACAGGCCGTTGCTGCAAGCCGCCGTTGATTATGGCGCATCGGGAAAGTTGCCGGGGATAAAACGGCATACCGTCCGTTTTGTCTCGGCAACCCGGCGCCATGGCCGCGCCGGGTTGCTTTGCAGGTACATGCTTTTGCCGTGCCCCGGCAGGAAATCCGGGTTTTGCGTCGAATTTTCTCTTCATAAGCCCCAGCGAAAATAGTATTGTCGGAAGGATTGCTATGGAATTAAAACCTATGCTTCGCAGCACACCCGAGCGCGAGGGCGTGCCTTCTAAGGCCATCGAAAAGTACCTGCGCGCGCTGGTCGGGCAGCAGCTGGCTATGCACAGCGTAATGTTTGTCCGGCATGGAAAGATTCTAAGCGAGGCCTACTTCAAACCCTTTGGCCCCCAGTTCCGGCACAGGCTGTATTCCTGCAGCAAGAGCTTCACGTCGATTGCCATCGGCTTGCTGGTTGAGCGCGGCCTTTTGCGCCTTGACGACGAATGTGTGCGGTTCTTCCCGGACAAGGTGGGGCCTGATACCGACCCGTATCTGATGCAGACCACCATTGGGGATCTTTTGCGCATGGCCGCCCCGTACACCGAAGGCTCCAGTTATTCGCCGCGGGACCCCTGCTGGGAGGACACGTTCTTTCGCGCCGCCGTCTCGCATGTGCCCGGCACCGTGTTTAGCTATTGCACCACTGCCACCACGATGCTGTGCGCCATCATCCGATGTGTCACAGGCAAAAACTTCCTCGAAGTGTTAAGGCCTGTGTTCGATGAAATCGGCATCGGCACCGA
>JAQVWW010000021.1 GCA_028709505.1 Eubacteriales bacterium | reverse complement strand
GCTGACCGGGCAAGCCCGCGCGCATTCGCCGCAGCCTACGCAGTTGCGGCGGATAACCGGGCGCAGCTGAATGCGCCGTTGGGCGGCGTGGGGCAAAATCAGTCGCAGCAGGCTTAGCGTCGTACTATTGCGGCCGGGCCGCACAAAAGGCGTCTGCGGCGGCGCAATACGGTCCCCTTCGGTCTGGATATCGTCGGGCGAAAGCAGCCCCCGGCGCAGCGCGGCGGCGATGGTGGCAACCTCCTGCGGGTTCCAGCCCATGTGCCCCAGCATCACCCAGTCCACCTCGTGCGGGTTTACGCCGGCGGCCAGCACGCCCAGCTTACGGGGAAAGCCCGCCGACGGCCCCGGCCCCTCCATGCCCACGATGCCGTCAACGATGTGCAGCGCCGGGCGTATCTGCTCGGCGATGTCGACGACGAACTCCATAAAGTCCGCCGCCGCCGGGTGCAGTGCGTGGTAGGCGGCCTTGAGCTTGCCGGGGATGACGCCGTATAGGTTCTTGACGGCGCCGGTATAGCCGGCATACGTATGCGTTTTGGCCTTGGCCACGTTGATGAGCACGTCGGCGTCCAGCATGTCGGCCGAGGCCTCCAGCGCAAAGCCGGTACGCGCCAGCCGTACCGTGCGTTTGCGCCGGCAGACGACGCTGCGCGCGCCGGCGCGTTGGGCGGCGTCTTCAAAGCCGCACACTTGAAGCGCCCGGCGGCAATACCCCTCGCCGGCGTCGCCGCCGGGGCAGTCGCCCACCGTCACGATGCCGCCGGCCTGGGCGGCCAGGTATGCCACGGCATAGATCAGCGCCGGGTGCGTTGTCTTGGCCACTTCGGGCTTGGCCGGCCCCAGCATGTTGGGTTTGATGAACACCGTCTGCCCGGGCCGCACAAAAGCCGCCATGCCGCCCAGCGGCGCAAGCAGCTTCTCTACCGACGCCACGACAGCGACTTCTTCGTAGGTGTCGCACAAAACGTGACTGACCATATTCCCCCTCCTTAAAACGGCAACCCGGCGTAGCCGATATAGATGCACAGGCTGAAAAACAGCGCATAACCGGCGCCGTAAAGCAGTTGGCGGACAGAATCCCGCTGTTCGCCCAGCATACCCACCATCCGTGCCGACAAAAAGCCGCCCACCAGCCCGCCAATGTGACCAAAGTTGTCCACGTGGCCGCCGGTAAAGCCCCAGAACACCGAAATACCGATGAAAATCAGCAGTTGAATGCCGAATATGGCGTTGAACAGGTTCTTATCAAACTTGCGGATGCCCAGCAGCGCGCCGTACAGCCCAAACACCATACCCGACGCGCCCAGCGACGGGCTGCTGGTAAAGGCATAGCTGGCGGCGGTGCAGGCCAGGCCCGACAGCAGCAGAATGCACGGATATCTGCCTTTGCCGTAGAAGGCTTCGATATACCTGCCCCAGATATAAAGGCCCAGGCAGTTGGCGCCGATGTGCATCAGATCGGCGTGCAGCAGGTTGGCGCTCAGCAGCCGCCACCACTGCCCCTGGGAGATGAGCGTGCCCACCTTGATGCCGTACAGCGTCAAAAGGCCATAGCCGCCAAAGAACAGGCTGCTTATGGCATCGGCGACAAACACCAGCACCAGCAGCGCGATAAGGCCAAATGTGATCACCGGCCGTGTGCGGTTGATACGGATGGGTTGCATGTTCTGCTGCATGTGCTACCCTCTTTTGCGCCGCGCCACGAAACGTTCCATACGCTCCAGCGCGCGCTTGATCTCATCCAGCGAGTAGGCGTAACTGCACCGCACGTGTCCTTCGCCCGACGGGCCAAAGGCGGTGCCCGGCACCACGGCCACCTTCTCCTCGCGCAGCAGCGCCTCGCAGAACTCTTCGCTGCCCAGGCCGGTTGCGCGAATGCTGGGGAACGTATAAAACGCACCCAGCGGCTCAAAGCACGTAAGGCCCATGTCGTTGAACGCCTTGACCAGGTAGCGGCGGCGGCGGTTGTACTCGCGCCGCATCTTCTCCACGTCGGCAAAGCCGTTCTCCAAACCGTGGCGCAGCCCTTCGTAAGCGCCGGCCTGGCTCATGATGGGCGCGCACAGCATCGTATACTGATGGATTTTAAACATGCTCTCGATGATGTCCTTAGGCCCGCAGGCGTAGCCCAACCGCCACCCCGTCATGGCGAACGATTTGGAAAAGCCCGACAGCACCACCGTATTGTCGCGCATGCCGTCCAGCTCGGCGATGGAAACGTGCCGCGTGCCGGTGTACGTAAGCTCGGCGTAGATTTCGTCGGAAATGACGATAATGTCGCGCCCCCGCAGCGCGGTGGCCAGCTCTTCCAGATGCCGCCGCTCCATCACGGCGCCGGTGGGGTTGTTGGGATAGGGCAATATCAGCGCCTTGGTCTTATCGGTAATAAGGGGCAGCACGTCGTCGGGCTCAATGCGAAACTGCTTGTCCATGTTGGTCTTGATGCCCACCGGTACGCCGCCGGCAAATTGTATGCCCGGCGCGTAGGACACGTAGGACGGTTCGGGCAGCAGCACCTCTTCGCCGGGGTTGATGATGGCCCGCAGCGCCAGGTCAATGCCCTCGCTGGCGCCCACCGTCACCAGCACTTGGCTGTACGGGTGGTAGCTTAGATGAAAGCGCTGGGCCATGTATTGGGCGATGGCCTCGCGCAGCTCCTTGGTGCCCCAGTTGGACGTATAGTGCGTGCCGCCCTTCTCCAGGCAATAGATGGCGGCCTCGCGGATGTTCCAGGGCGTGACAAAGTCCGGCTCGCCCACGCCCAGCGATATGGCGCCCTCCATATCGCTTACCACGTCAAAAAACTTGCGGATGCCCGACGGAGGCGTCGCCTCGACGGTGTGGTTGAGCCTGTTCACGGCGACACCGCCAGTCTGCTGTCGCCGTTCTCGTCAAAGTCCATAAACACGCCGTTATCCTTGTATTTGCGCAGCACAAAGTGTGTGGCGGTGGACAGCACGCCGTCTATGGTCGAGAGCTTTTCGGCCACGAAGAAAGCCACTTCCTTCATGCTGTTGCCTTCCACCAGCACCGTTAAGTCGTATCCGCCGGACATCAGATAAACGGACTTGACCTCGGAAAAGCCGTAGATGCGCTGGGCGATGGCGTCAAAGCCACGGTCGCGCTGGGGCGTCACGCGCACCTCGATGAGCGCCTGCACCTGGTCGCCGCTGATGCGGTTCCAATCCACGACGGTGGTATAGCAGACGATGATCTTCTCCTCTTCCAGCTGGCGAACCAGCTCGGCCACCTGCTCCTGGGAGATGCCCAGCAGCACCGCCATTTCAGAGTGCGGCGTACGGGCGTCCTTTGCCAATATTTCTACAATTTCTTTTTTTACGTCCAACATGGTCTTATCCTCCCTATTGATACCGGCGCGGCGTGCCGGCTGCCCGCGCTGTACCGCGCGCGGCAGCCGCCGGCTCTGTTCTTAAAACGGCGCGCAGGGCGCTTCGTCTCCGGGCCTTATCGCCTGCCGGGCGTTGCATCCGCCGGCAGATTTGTCTTATTATAGCAGAGGAGTTTTTCCATAGCAAACAATCCTGCCGGCGGGATAAAATATTTTCGCAACGATGTGTTGCATTTTTATTCAGACATACGTATAATATGCGTATAGCATTTTAGGGAGGAATCTTTATATGGGCAAAGAAAAGGTCATACTGGCCTACTCCGGCGGGCTGGATACTTCCATCATCATTCCGTGGCTCAAAGAGAACTACGACTACGACGTGATCGCGGTGGCCGGCGACGTGGGCCAGGGCGAGGAGCTATCGCCCTTAAACGAAAAGGCCATCAAGACCGGCGCGTCCAAAATTTATATTGAGGACTTGAAAAAAGAGTTTGTCGAGGATTTCATCTTCCCCACCCTCAAGGCCGGCGCCGTGTACGAGGGCAAATATCTGCTGGGCACGTCCTTCGCGCGGCCGGTCATCGCCAAGCGCCTGGTGGAGATCGCCCAAAAAGAGGGCGCGGTAGCCATCTGCCACGGCGCCACCGGCAAGGGCAACGACCAGGTGCGTTTCGAGTTCACCATCAAGGCGCTGGCGCCGCAGCTTAAAATCATCGCGCCCTGGCGCATCTGGGATATCAAGTCCCGCGAGGAAGAGATTGAATACGCCCAGGCCCGCGGCATCGACGTGCCGGTGACCAAGGAGCGCCCCTACAGCATGGATCGAAACCTGTGGCACCTAAGCCACGAGGGGGCCGACCTGGAAAACCCGTGGAACCAGCCGCAGGATTGGCTCTATCTCATCAGCAAAGCGCCGGAGCAGGCGCCGGATATTCCCGAATACGTCGAAATTGATTTCGAGCAGGGCATCCCGATGGCCGTTAACGGCGTCAAGATGGACGGCGTGGCGCTCATCGAAGCGCTCAACGAAATCGGCGCGCGCAACGGCGTGGGCATTGCCGACATGGTGGAAAACCGTCTGGTGGGCATGAAATCCCGCGGCGTGTACGAAACCCCCGGCGGCACCATCCTCTACGCCGCCCACAGCGACCTGGAAAGCATCTGCCTGGACAGGGAGACGGCCCACTACAAGCAGCTGGTG
Source organism: Eubacteriales bacterium (assembly GCA_028709505.1). Lineage (GTDB taxonomy): Bacteria > Bacillota > Clostridia > Christensenellales > UMGS416 > STF2-111. Next base: position 5,165 of record JAQVWW010000021.1, on the reverse strand, counting down.
GCGGTGAAGTTTGCCGAGCTGGTCTACTACGGCCTGTGGTACACGCCGCTGCGCGAAGCGCTGAGCGCCTTTGTGGATCAGACCCAGAAGACCGTCACCGGCACCGCGCGCATGAAGCTGTACAAGGGCAACTGCGTAAGCGCCGGCGTAAAATCCCCTTACTCGCTGTACAGCGAAGAGTTTGCCACGTTCGGCGAGGACGCCGTCTACAACCAGAAGGATGCCGAAGGGTTCATCAACCTCTACGGCCTGCCCCTTACCGTGGGCGCGCTGATGAAGCAGAAACTGGAAAAGAAGGACTGATAACATGAAGCTATGGGGCGGCCGGTTTGAAAAAGCCACGAACCCGGCGGTGGACGACTTCCACTCGTCCATCCGCTTTGATCAAGCACTCTATAAGCAGGATATCGCCGGCAGCATCGCCCATGCCCGCATGCTGGGCAACCAGGGTATCATCGCCGACGGCGACGCCCGGGCCATCATAGCCGGGTTGCAGGGCATTTTGGCCGACATTGCCGCCGGCCGCGTGCAATTCGACACCGCCGCCGAGGATATTCACATGAACGTCGAGGCGCTGCTGACCCAGCGCATCGGCGACGCCGGCAAGCGCCTGCATACCGGGCGCAGCCGCAACGACCAGGTGGCGCTGGACTGCCGCATGTACGTCAAGGATGCCTGCGGCCGCGCCATCGGCCTGCTGTGCGCGCTGCTGGATACGCTGCTTTGTACCGCCCAGGCGCACACGCATACGGTCATGCCCGGCTTTACGCACCTGCAGAAGGCGCAGCCTGTCACGCTGGCCTTCCATATGATGGCGTATGCCGAGATGTTCTCGCGGGATATCACGCGCTTTGCCGACTGCCTGGCGCGCAGCGACGTCATGCCGCTGGGCAGCGGCGCGCTGGCCGGCACCACGTACCCGCTCGACCGCGCCGCCGTAGCCGACGAGCTGGGCTTTACCGCCATCACACAAAACGCCATGGACGGCGTTTCCGACCGCGACTTCGTACTGGAATTCCTGTTCTGCGCGTCGACGGTGATGATGCACCTGAGCCGTTTCTGTGAGGAAATTATCCTGTGGGCGTCGGACGAGTACAAATTCGTCGTGCTGGACGACGCGTTCAGCACCGGCAGCTCCATCATGCCCCAAAAGAAGAACCCCGACGTGGCCGAGCTTATCCGGGGCAAGACCGGCCGCGTATACGGCGACTTGATGGCGCTGCTGACGGTGATGAAAGGCCTGCCGCTGGCCTACAACAAGGACATGCAGGAGGACAAGGAGGCGCTGTTCGACGCCTGCAACACGCTCTTTGCCTGCGTGGACGTCTTCACGCAGATGCTGTCCACGTGCGCTTTTCAGCCGCAGCGGATGGCCGACTCGGCCGCCGGCGGCTTCACCAACGCCACCGACGCCGCCGACTATCTGGTGGGGCGGGGCATCCCCTTTCGTCAGGCGCACGAGATCATCGGCAGCATGGTGTTATATTGTATTAAGCAGCGCAAGGCGCTGGGCGACTTGACTCTTGCGGAATTCCAAAACTTTCATCCCGATATTGACGAGGACATCTACGCCGCCCTCGACGCCATCGCCTGTGTGCGGCGGCGCAACCTGCCCGGCGGCCCGGCGCCGGACACGGTAATGGCCCACATCACGTCGGTACGGGAGTTCCTGGGACGGTACCACTCCTTTTGCCAATAGCCGAAACCGACCGTTTTTCAGCAAAAGCGTTTCACCGCCGGGTGGGACGCTTTTGTTTTGGGCCGGCGGCACACTTTGACGCAAGCGCGTTTGCGCCGGCGATTTGCCGCACCCGCATCCGTGCCCCACATTCCGCCATCCCCTGCCTCTACCGCCGGCCGATCACGCGGACGTATCGCCCATGCTCGGCCATGCGCCGGCGTCTTTTAAGCGGTAAAAATTTTGAAAAATCCCTCTTGACAGGCCGTCGGCATGCTTGTATTATTGTATTAACCAATTAGTACAATAATACAGGAGGAGATGACATGGCATGGGTTTTGAATCCCGACCGGCCCATCTATCTGCAGCTGGTGGAACACATCCGCTTGCAAATCGTGTCCGGCCACTATCCGCCGGGCAGTCGGTTGCCGTCGGTGCGTGACTTAGCCGGCGAAGCGGCGGTCAACCCCAATACGATGCAAAAGGCGCTGGGCGAGCTGGAGCGGTTGGAGCTGCTGTATACGCAGCGCACCAGCGGACGGTACATCACCGAAGATGTGCAGAGGATTGCGCAGGTGAAGCAGGACTTGGCATATCAGCAGATTCATGACTTTTTCGTCCAGATGGAACGCCTGGGCTACGGCAAAGACGATTGCTTCCGGCTGATGGAAGCCGTAATAGAGGGGGGTAAGCAATGAGCATGCTTTTGCAATGCAGCGGGTTAAGCAAGCGCTTTGGCAGCAAAGAGGCGCTGTCCGGCATCAATTTTTCGGTGGAAAGCGGCCGTATCGTCGGGCTTTTAGGGCCCAACGGCAGCGGCAAAACCACGCTCATCAAGCTGATAAGCGGGCTTTTGGTACCCACCACCGGCAGCATTCTGGTGGACGGCCACGCGCCGGGCATGGATACGAAAAAAATAGTTTCCTATCTGCCCGAGCGTACCTATTTGAACGACTGGATGCGCGCACGGGACATCATCGGGTTTTTTCAGGACTTTTATGCCGACTTTGACGCCGCCAAGGCGCGGGATATGCTCGCCCGCCTGCAAATCGATCCGGCCGACCGGCTCAAGAGCATGTCCAAAGGCACCAAAGAGAAGGTGCAGCTTATCCTGGTGATGAGCCGCAACGCCCGCCTTTATTTACTGGATGAACCCATCGGTGGCGTAGACCCTGCCGCCCGCGATTACATCCTGAATACCATCATCACCAATTACAGCCCCGACGCCTCGGTCATTCTCTCGACGCACCTGATTGCCGACGTGGAAAAGGTGCTGGATGATATCGTTTTTCTGTCCAACGGCCAGGTGGCCATGACGGCGGCGGTGGACGATATCCGTGAAAATCAGGGCAAGTCGGTGGACGCTTTGTTCCGGGAGGTGTTCCAATGCTAGGCAAACTGCTTCGTTATGAAATCAAATCAACAGCCCGTCTGTTTCTGCCGCTGTACGCGGCGCTGGCGGTGCTGGGGCTGCTCAACCGGCTGTTCCTGAGCATCAGCCGCCTACCCGCGGCCAGCTTTGTGCTGTCGCTGCCCGCCGCCACCGGCACCGCCATCTACGCGCTTACGGTGATGGCCGCCTTCGTGATGACATTTGTCGTGATGATACAGCGGTTTTATAAAAGCCTGCTGGGCGACGAAGGGTATTTGATGTTCACGCTGCCGGTGTCGCCGGCGCAGCATCTGGTGGCCAAGCTGACCGTCTCGTGCCTGTGGATCTTCGCCAGCATGGCTGTCACCGCCGTTTCGCTGTTAATTATGCTGGCCAATGGGCAGTTTTTCAACTCGTTGTCGGCAGGCCTGGCGTCGGCACTGCAGCACTTAATGCAGTTTGACCCAAATGCCGTCACATGGGCGGCGCTGGGCGCGGAATTTGTGGCGCTGGCCATATTGGGTACGCTCAGCAGCATTTTGATGATCTACTTTTCCATCAGTCTGGGGCAGCTGTCCAACCGCTATAAGCTGTTGACGGCGGTGGGCGCCTATCTGGGCGTCAACGCGGTGCTGCAGGCGCTGTCTACGTTGTTGACCCTTCCCATGGCCTTCCCCGCCGTGGCCGACGCCATAGAGAGCTTTTTTAGCGCGTATCCGATAGCGTCCCTACACGTTGCGGCGGGTGCGGGCCTGCTGGGAGCGCTGCTGCTGTGCGCGGCGTTCTTCCTGGGCACCAACTACCTGCTTAGCAAAAAGCTGAATTTGGAATAAATCGCCGGAGTTTGCCGGCGGTTACGCAACCCGCTTTGACGCGGTGACTGCAAATAGGGCCGCCGCCCAAACAGCCAATTGTTACAAAATACCTTTTTTACACGCTGTGCCGGCCGTTTTGGCCGGCATTTTTTTACTGCGGTTCCTAATATTACTGAAATACATTTTTCTGTGCGGCTCATACTGTTACTAGGCGCGCTGTAACGGCACGCCAATCGAAAGCAGAAAACGAGGTGTTATTTTGAAACGCAAATGGAGTACGGCCGCGTTGGCGCTGGCGGTCTGCCTGTTGGCCGGCGCCTGCGCCGCTTCGCCTACGCCGGCGGCCTCGCCCACGCCTGAACCTTCCCCCACGCCCAGCGTAGGCGTATCGCCCACGCCCGAGCCCACGCCGCCACCGGCGCCGGCACTGGCGCAGTATTTGCCGCACGACGAAAATCATTCGTGGCAGTACTCGGGCTTTGCCGAATACGGCCACAACATGACGCTGCAAGCGGTGGAAAAAGAGCAGGGCAAATGGGTTTATCAGGTCAAAGGCGATGTGGCCGACATGTCCGACGGTGAAGCCGACAGCAACCTGGCCATCGATCTTACGTATACCGTCACCGACGACGCGCTGATACAGGAATCCAACGCGCCGATGATGATGGATGCCACGTATCAAAAAATTGAGCTGCTGCGCATGCCGCTGGAAGCCGGCGCAACATGGCAGCAGCAGGCGGTGGCGCCCGACGGCAAAGAGGTGTCGCTGGATTGCACCATCGAGGCCATCGACGACGAGGACGGCAAACAAACCGTCACCGTGCGCTACGACGACAAGGCCAGCGGCTACTATGAAAAGCGCGTGCTGATGCAGGACGCCGGCGTGGTGGAGTTTGTCAAGCTTGCCCAGCCCGGCGGCGAGTCGTTCGAGATGGGATATACGCTGCACAATTTTGTCTCGCGCTTAACCGGCGCCGCCAAGGATGCCGCCGATAAACTCAAAGACGCGGTTACGCCCACAGCCACGCCGGCCCAATGACCGACGCTTATCAAAAGCGCTGCGCTGCGAGCCGTCAACAAGGCTTTATCGGCTTTGGGCGGCGCCAAGGTGCAGCGGTCTTTGGGTTCTAGCGCATAAGAGGATGCCGGCAAGGCATCCTCTTATTGGTAACACCGGGTTTTTGATAGCGAGCCTTGGGAGGCGATTTCGGGCGCCCCCGCAAACTCTACGCGCAGGAGCCGCGTCCTTTGCGGATCGCTACGAAAACAACAGCAGCAGACAAGGCCTATATCTGGGTTA
>JAQVWW010000020.1 GCA_028709505.1 Eubacteriales bacterium | reverse complement strand
CAAAACCTCATCCATCGTCTTCATCCATCGTCACCCCACAATCCTCCAGTTCCCGGCGAAACTGTTTTTTTGCCGCCGCCATGCGGGAACGCACCGCCGACGCGGACAGGTGTATCGCCCGACCGATTTCGTCGCTGGTCAAGCCCATCTGCTTGAGCAGCAGCACGTCGCGCTGGGCGGCGCTCAACCGCGCAAACGCCGTGCGCACGGCCAGCGCCGTTACCAGTTCGTCGTCGGGGGCAGCCCGCTGCCGATCGTCCAGACTCACCAGTGCCGGCGTTCGCTGCTTGCGGCGCAGCCAATCGTTTTTGACGTTGACTGCTATCCGAAATACCCACGCCCGCAAGTTATCCGGCGGCGGCTCCCGGCGCAAATGCGCCCATAATTGCATAAATGTCTGCTGGGTCAAGTCGGCCGCCGCGTCGGCGCCCAAGCACAGCGTAAAGTACGCGTATACCCGCGGCGCATGCGCGTCGTAGGCGGCGTCGAATACACTTTGGCTATTCATCCGCCTGGCCGGGCAGGCGCAGCTCGTTGCCGTAGGTGGCGGTAGCCTTTAAATAAGCCATCAGCGCCGGCGGGCAGACGATGGTATTGCCCACGATGAAGAAAACCTTCTTGTCGCGCAGCATGTCCACCGTCACCGTATCGTCAAAGGTGGCCGTGTTGCCCACAGTAACCACTGTGTTTTCCGGCAGGTACTCCAGAAACTCATCGTTGATATCCAGCGTGTTGGGAAACGTCTTAACGTCGTCAAAGTCGACATAGCGGGTGAGCCCGTTGACCATCAAAAATTCAATATCGCCGCCGGCTTTAAACTGTTCGTGCAGCAGCACGATGCCGTTGACGATAATCTTTCCCCTGACGTTGGCTGACAGCCGCCGCCCGATACAGATGCCGTTGACCAGCAGCATCGTCTCGCCGGCAGCGCCAAAGTCGCTGTCGCGCAGCTCGTGCACGCCGTTTACCATATTGACGGCGGCATCGGCGTCCAGCGATACGATGGCGGCAATGTTCTCCTTGGGGACGGCCAGCAGCGCCGCGTTGACCGCCGGCGGCGCGTCCTGGGGCAGGATAAGCAACGCTACGTTGCGGATGCCTGAGATGGCCTGGGCCTCTTCAATACTGCGGATATTGCGCAGATCGCATACGGGCATATTCTGGATTTGACTCATGTTGGGGTTCCTACCTTTCTATTGCTTTGGATAAGGCCTTACCCATAGAAAGACGCCGCACAGAGCCAAACTGTCCACCCGTCGGCAAAGTTTATTCCCCGCCCATCTGTGCCGGCGGCTCATCGTCGCCCACACTCTGGCTGTAACGCTGCCACAGCAGCATCGAAGGCTCCCACTGCGTGCGCGCCGGCGGCACGTCCACCGGGTGCCCCAGCAGCGCCACGCCCAGCGGCGCGATATGCTCCGGCAAGCCGAAAGCTTTTTTAATGCCGCGAATGAACAGTCCCACCGGGTGGATGCCCACCCATACGCCTCCCAAGCCCATGCCCACCGCGCCCAAGAGAATGTTTTGCAGCGCTGCGGCGCAGTCCTGTATCCAGAACTCCCGGGCCAACGGATGCGTGCGCCGCATATCGGCGCACACCAGTATGGCCGCCGGCGCGTTGTATCGGCCCAGCGGCAGCCGGTCCTTCAGCCGCTTTAGCTGCTGCGGCTCGTCCACGGCGATGAATACCCAGGGCTTGCGATTGGTGGCCGACGGCGCCGCCGCGCCCAAACGCACCAGCTCCTCCAGTTGCTCCCGCTGCACCGCATCGGCGGTAAATTTGCGCACACTGCGCCGGGCATAGATGGCTTGACTGATGTCCATATTCCCTCCTTAACCGAATTCCAGCACCATAATGACCTGTTTGAGCGAACCTTCCCTGCGCTGGCCCGATACCAGCAGCCGGTGGCTGTCGGGGCTAAAGAGCATCGTGCGTCCGTCGCTCCAAAACCCTTTGTACACCGACTTAGCGTTGAGTAGCTGCCCGTTTAAATAGCGCGCAACGTACAAATCCATGCTGGCATAGTTGGTCAGCCGGCTGTAGCTTACATATTTGCCGTCGTGGGACAGGCCGAAGGCCGCCACGTCTTCGGCCACCACCGTCTCGCGGATTTTATCGCCGAACTCCACCTGCAGCAGCTGGTTGTTCACCAGCACCAATGCCGTCTCGCCATCCACATACTGCCACTGGGCGTCGCCCAAAGTGGCGTAGTAGTCTTCCATCACCTGCGGGCCGGTGCTGCCGTCGCTCCAGAAATAGATGCGGATGAGCAGCTGGCTCTTCTTGCCGGCGGTGCCGCGCAGCACAACCTGCTGCTTGACGTCGTCGACAAACTCCACCTGCTCCAGCGTCGCGTCGCCCACCAGCTCATCCCACTCATCCTGGCGGAACACCGCATCCACCTGGCCGGTGTCCACTTCCAGCAGGCAGATCAGCGTGTCGCTGCCGTCGCCGCGGTAGCACAAAAATCGGTCGTTATTAGACCAGATTAAGCTGTTGGGATCTGCGATATCCAACACCTGGGCATAGAGCTGCTCGCCGGTGGCGGTATTATATACGTGCAGTTGGCGTTGGCCGTCGTCGGGGTTCCGGGTCAGGCAGGCCAGCTTGGCGCCGGTGCTGGACAGTAAGATGTTCTCAATGCTGTCGTCGGGCAGCGTCAGCAGCCCTTCCAAAAAGCTGTAGCGGTAGTCCAGCGACGCCACGGTGAAACGATAGCCGTCGGTTTCGTCCGGCTGCATCGCGCCTTTGCGCCGGTCGGCGGCCGACTGGGCGGTGGATTGGGTCGTCTCGCCCCGGGGGCTGTCGCCGGGCTGCCGCTCCTGCACCATAATGCCCAGCAGCCGGTCGTTGTCCGCCCAGCCCAGCGTCACGTCGCGCGGGTTGGCGGTATACCCCTCGGGGTCCAGCTTGGACAGCTGCGGCAGATAAATTTTATCGATGTCGAAGCTCAGCTGGCCCATCGGGGCGGCGGTGGCCTCGGCAGTCTGCGGGCGTTTCAGCTCCAGCGTACGCCCCTGCGGCGCGATGGAGCATCCGGCGCAGACCAGCGCCGCGCCCAGCAGCGCCATAAGCTTGCGATGGCTTCTCACAGCTCTCCCTCCTGCGCGGCGCGGTATACCGGGAACCCGGCGCTGACCACGACGCCGTTATCTTTGATGTTTTGCATGCTGATGACGCCGCCGTGCTGCTCCACCAGCTGCCGGCAGATGCTCAGCCCCAGCCCGGCGCTGCCTTCCTCTTTGGCTTCGCCGTCCTTATGCTGATAAAACGGCTCGAACAGCCGCGCCAGCTCGCCGTCGGGCACCGGCTGCTGCACGCGGTTGACCACGTAAATGCAGGCGCTGTCCTTCATCTGCTCCACGCCTACTGTAATCACCTTGCCGGGCAGGCCGTATTTGATGGCGTTATCCACCAGATTGATGAAAATTTCTTTGATTTTGGCGTCGTTGCCCAGGATGTGCACGGCGTTGTCGGCCACCAGCTGCAGGATATCGTTGTACTTATCGGCCTTAAACTGCATGGCCTGGCACACCTCCACGGCGATGCCCACCAGGTCTACCGGCTCCTTGGGGAAGTCCACCACCGACGAGAGCTTGGACATCTCCAGCAGCGCCACCACCATCGAGTGCATGCGGTCGCTTTCCTCTTTGATGTGGTTGATGCCCTTGGCGAAGAATTCCGGGTCGGTAAAGCCGTTCTCCTCCAGCACTTCGGCATAGCCGCGGATGGACGTCAGCGGCGTCTTGAGCTCGTGCGTGACGCTGTCGTACAGCTCCTTGCGGTAATCGGCCAGCCGGCGCAGCTCCTCCTTGTCGGCGTTGATGGTTTTGACCTGCTGGTCAATCTTGGCGATCATGTTCAGGTAATCCTTGCTGAGCTTGCCAATCTCATCGCGACTGTCAATTTTAAGCTGCCTGCGCACGCGGGCCGAATCCAACGTGTTGTCCTGCACGTTGCGGGCAATGTTGCCCGAGAGCGTGGCCAGCCGCGTAATGGGCGCCGTGATGCTCTGCGAAAGCAGGACCGACAGCACCAGCGCCACGCAGAACATGCCCACTGTGATGATGGTAACAAAGTTCATCGTATGCATGCCCTGGGTATAGAGCATCGTATAGTCGCCCACCGTGCGCAGCAGGCCCACCACGTTGCCTTCCACGGTGACGGGATAGGAAAAATAGGCCACCGTTCTGCCGTCGTCGGTGGTGTCCAGCGTGTAGGCCGATCGGTTCTGCATGGCAAAGATCAGATCGTCAAATTTAGCCTGTGAAAACAGCGCCGCGTCGGTGGCCTCCAGCAGCGCGCCGTTGCGGGAATAGGCGGCCACCGGGTTGCCGGTGGCGCTGCTCAGCTGCCGCGTGATTTCATCCGCCGCCTGTAGAAAGGATTCCTCGTTGTTGTCCAGCGAATTGATAATGAGAATCTGCTTGGCATAGGTGAGGCCGTTGTTCTCGATGACGATGAGGTTTTCGTTGATGTACTGCTCGTTGGTGGTACGGATGTTGCCGGCTATGAACAGGTTCATCAGCAGCAGCAGGCAGCCGAATATGCCGCTTAGGCCCACCACCATCTTGGTGCGGATGGACATGCTGCACCGCCTTTATATGGTAAACTTGTAGCCCACCTTGAACACCGTCTGAATCTGCTGGTCCAGCCCCAGCTTACGGCGCAGCCGCAGCACGTGGATATCCACGGTGCGCGTGTTGCCAAAGTAGCTGTAGCCCCATACCGAGTCCAGAATCTGATCGCGGGTGAGCACCTGGTTGCGGTTTTCGTAGAAGTACAGCAGCAGGCTGTACTCCAGATGGGTCAAGTCCATGTTCTGGCCGCCCTTGGTAACGCTCATGCCCTTAGGGTCGATAACGATATCGCCAAAGGCTATCGTCTGCGCGTCGTCGGGCGGCGTCTGGGCCGCCTGGCTCTCCATCCGGCGGAACGTGGCCTTGAGGCGGGCCACCACCTCGCGCATGTCGAAGGGCTTGGTGATGTAGTCGTCGGCGCCGGCTTCCAGCCCCAATATCTTATCCTCCACCAGGTTGCGGGCGGTGATCATAATGATGGGGATACGCTGGGTCTGCGTGATCTGCTGGCAAACCTCCAGGCCGCTGATGTCGGGCAGCATCCAGTCCAGCAGCAGCAAATCCGGCGGGTTGTCGGCGGCCTTTTGCAGGGCCAGCGCGCCGGTGGGCGCCGTCTCCACGGCATACCCCTCTTTACCCAATCGATAGGCCAGCAAGTCGGCGATGGGCTGGTCGTCTTCGACAATTAAAATCTTTTTTTCGTGCACAGATGCCATCTCCCCGTGTCGTCAGCGCCGCGCAACGCGGCAGTGTCTGTTTGATGATGTTCGAAGATCTTGGTTGCAGCCGACGCAAGCCGGGCCGGGAGCCGGCCGCGTATCCAACGCCGAAAACCGGGATCTGTCTACGCGGCGGTTCTGCCGCGGGTACCGTTCCTTAAGGCGTATGGTTCTCAAGGAGCGCCCCCAGCCTTCGATTTCACCAATGATGAAATAATTATATCACATCCCATTTATTCAGACATGTCATTTTTGTTAAATACGGTGCCGCTCAGCGCATACCCCTGGGCGGGGTGGGCGATGATGATGCGGTGGGGCTTGTCCTCATCGTCCAGCTTGCGCCGCAGATGCGCCATAAAGCCGCGCAGGCTGGCGGCGTCGTGTTTGCCGTCCCGGCCCCAGATATGAGCAATGAGCTGGGCCTCCGCCACCGGCCGGCCCATCTGCCGGGCCATGCACAGCAGCGCCGCGCCTTCGGCAGGTGTCAGATGAAGCGTCGTTTCGCCCCGGGCGGCGGTGCGGGCAATAAAATCAATGCGCCAATCGCCGGCCTGCATGCCGGATAGCGCCGGCGGCACCTGGGACGGATACAGCGCCTGCACGGCGCGCAGCAGCGCGTCCATGCCAAAGGGGCTGACCAGCTCGTAATACGCCGCGCCGGGCGGCGGCGCTTCGGGTGCGTCGGGCGCGTCGTCCCGCAGCACCAAAACGGGGATATCCCGGGCGGCCCTGTTAAGGCCGGCCGGCGCCGGCCGCCGGCCGGTGATGTCCCACACCAACAGCCCCGGCCGATGCGTCAGCAGCATCTGCTGGGCTGCCCGGGGCGTATCGGCCCACAGGCAATCAAAGCGGTCGCCCAGACCCGTCTGCAAAAAACCTCGGATGGCCGGCTGCGCGCCTATGACGAGGACGCTGTTTTGACTTATCTTATTCTGCGTCGGTAACATACCCCTAGTGTATCCGTAAGAAGCGGTTTTAGCCCTTCTGGTTGCCCCTTGGATATGGTGCGCAACTTTGTTATACTAGAAGCGGTCGTTGGTATCAGGGCATTTCCGTTCGTCTACTGCGTCGGCACACGCTTCCCAAAGGAAAGAGGGCTGTATGCGAAAGCTAACGGTTGCCATGGAAAACTATCTTGAAGCCATCTATGAGGTGTCCCCAACCGGGGACGGCGCCCGGGTGTCGGATATTGCCCGCCGGCTGGGCGTCACCAAAGCCAGTACCAACAATGCCATGGCCTCTCTGTCAGAGAAGGGGCTTATCAGCAAAGAGCGGTACAACAAAATCTACTTAACCCCGGCCGGCCGGGCGCTGGCCGAGGCCGTCGCGGCAATGCACAAGACGGTACGGTGCTTTTTTATTACGGTGTTGGGTATCGCCCCCGACATCGCCGACAAAGACGCCTGCGCCATCGAACACGTAATCAGCAAAGAATCCGTCCGGGCGATGCAAGCCTTTTTGGCCCGCCGGGGACAGGATCCATCCAGCTGATGCGCGTGCGCCATGACACTGTGACACAGCCTCTCCATAGCGGTGGGGCTGTTTGTCTTTCAGGCGGGGCGGGCCGACGCTTTTACGGCCTGCTCCTGCGCCGCGCTGTGATCTTCGGCGTAACGGCGCCTGTTTTTTGGCACATTCGCCTGCCAAAGCCTCCGCACTATCCGCCTTTTAGCCGTTTTTAACCGGCGGATAAAGAAAAAGGCCGGAAGATTTCTTCCAACCTTTTTGCCGGGAACAGTAGTCGGCACTATTTTCGGCGAAACAGGTTTACAATGAACAGAAGAACGACTGCGCCCACCACGGCCACCAGCAAGCTCCACAGGTTAAAACCGGTGATGCCCAGGCCGCCTATCAGGTTAAAAATCAGACCGCCTAAAAAACCGCCGGCAATGCCCACCAAAATGTTGGCCAGCGCGCCCATACGGGCATTATTTCCGGTAATGATGCTGCCCAGCCAGCCGGCCAGCGCACCGATGATGATCCAACCTAAAAATCCCATAGGTCCACCTCCTTTTCTTTCGCTTTATTATGCGGATTTTGCGAAAAAGTATTTACCGCGCGGCGACATGGCCGGCCGTATCGGAGGTTTTTCCGCATTTCTTTTTCTACCGGGATAACCGCCGAGCGTTGATCCCGGGAAGATACGATTGCGGTGCAGACCGCAGGCGGCGGCCGGCGCCGTCCGGGCCGGATAAAGCGGTCGCCTGAGCCAACGCTCCGGCAACTCTTTGTCGCCGTTACCGGCGGCGGTGCCGTCGATTGCGTTCGCAGACGGCGCTTTTGAGTATGAAAAAAGCGCACGAAAGCGGGTGCCTGGGCGGGCGGGGCCATGGCGGCGCCTTGACAGCGTAACAATTAGCCTAAGGCGCGCAGCTTATATACCAAACCCGGCCCTCTGCCGACGACGCATGCGCTTTGCCACCTGTTAGCGCTACGCGGTTATCGCAACGCATAGAGCGTTTTGCGGATACGCAAAGCCCGTGATATCGGGCCTATTTTTCGGTGAAGCGGATCAATTTGTCCTGGCCAATAAACAGCGGATACCCTTTTGTTGGGTCTAATCAAACCCTTCTCGTCCGGCGCACGCGAATCCTTTCCCGGCCCACGCCATTTGGGCATCGTACACGGACGGCGCACGTAAGTAGAAACAACACGGCGCACACCGGTTACCGTCAGGCTGTTTCCCGTAGCTCCATCGGAGGATAGCTCTTTCCCTACCTCATCCTCTGCATCCGGCTGTTTTGGATTTCTTGTTTGGCGCGGCATTATCCGACCGACAATTCTTAAGCATCCAGCTTATATTCCGGTCTTTTTTCACCCATACTAGGGGAGATGATGTTTGTGGAATTGGGCTTTACATTTTTACTGGGCGGGTGCGCTTACGCGGGCATTGAGCTTCTTTGGCGCAGGCGCACCCACTGGACCATGTTCCTTACCGGAGGGCTGTGCTTTTCCTTACTCTACATACTGGCCACGCGCACGTCGTTGCCCCTATTCGTCCAGTGCGCGCTGGGGGCGCTGATGATAACCGCCACGGAATTTCTCGTGGGCTGCGTGGTAAACCTTGCCTTGGGCTGGCAGGTATGGGACTACTCCCGTAACCGCTTTAATCTGCTGGGGCAGGTCTGCCTGTCCTTCACGGGGCTATGGTTTGCATTGAGCTGGCCCGCAATCCTGCTGGCGCAGGTGATCCACGCGGGCCTTTTTGCGCGGCTGGGGTAGCGGGGTTTCCTCTTGCAGGCCGCGCCGCTCCATTTTACAGCGCTCCGCCCACAATGCGCCGCGGGTCGGCTCAGCACAACGCCCGCGATCGCTCCGCCCATTGCCGATAAGATAACGAACGTGAAAAACGTTCGGGAACAGGCAGTATGTCAGTCTATTGACCCCTGTTGTCAGGCCTCCAAATATAACATAAAGAATACTTTCTTTGGTTCTTTGCCTAGCTTAGTTTTCCCATAGGCGCGCCGCACATTTTACCATTGTTGTTGTATGCCACAGGCGATAAGGCAAAACACATGTTACATCATTTCAAGCGCATTTAAGGAATGCTCTGCTAATATCTACCTATCTGCCGCCGTCTTGCTAACGGCTCTCGTCCTGATACTGCTCCAGCCCGGCAAACATTGTTTTGTTTCTCATGTGACGGCCATAGATGATTGCATTGGTTCCCAACGGCTCTACGGTGCAGCGCTTGTCAAGATAGGGCAACCCGCTTCTGGAGCTGTTTTTGTCAAAATCATAATCCAAATAAAAATCGTCGCCTGTGTACATGACGGGATGCTGCATTCGTGTGAGTGGAAAAAAGCAAGCGGGTGCCTTTTAAGATGCATCGGGTGCATACTGTGACACGAATGGATGATGCAGGTCCTCCTTGCGAATATGCGAAAGTGCGTCTGAAAAAAACTACGGCGCCTGATCCCCGCGGGCGGCGAATATGCCAAGGCGCAGCCCAAACATTGGTCTGATCCTTTTACTTTTAGGGTGGGGCGAAAATCAAGCAACTTATGTAACGTAGATACCCCTATGATTTCTATATATTTTGATTTACAATTTCACCTCCCGTTTTTTGAAACATACCTTGGATATAGGAGGTACCCTTGTGTGTCTATGCCCAAATTTCCAAAGCCCAATCCTGACTTTACGCAGGAGCAGGCTTTGACAATGATATTATCGACCATTGCGCTGGAGGAGGTGGCTTTCAGCCACATCCTCAACGCCGAGGGCGAAAAAATACAATATATTTTGAACAACAGCAGTGTTAATGGGTGCCCCGCTGACCTGAAAGACATTGTTGCGGTCAATAAAGGCGTAACCGACCTGCTGGAAATAGTCCTTCAAAATCAAATAATTTTAAAAAATAAAATGGATAGGGTTTTGGATCACCTACCCAAACCGCCTTGTCCACCGGAACCGCCCTGTCCGCCGGAACCGCCTTGCACACCCACAGAATGCGGTTCATTGAAACGCCCCGTTTGTTTTGGGATAATACCCAAAACTTACTGTTGCAACGAACCATTGCTGTGGAATGAAATCAACGCATGCGGACAGCTTTCTCTTGCCTGCGCAGATT
>JAQVWW010000019.1 GCA_028709505.1 Eubacteriales bacterium | reverse complement strand
AAACGCCGGGTCCAGCGCATCCTGTACGTCGCGGCACAGCGGGCACATGGCCACGCCGCGGCTGTCCAGCCGGCAGACGAACTGTTGGCCGTCCCAGTGCGGCGAAAGCGGAAAAATGCGGCAGGATAGCGGCCGGCGCGCCCGCGGGCAGCGGCCGGCGCAGGTCAGCAGATGCGCGTTGCCCCAGCCGGGCAGCGTGACCTCATGCACGGCGAAGCCTTCGGGCATATCTTGAGCGTACAGCGCTTTTTCACCGGGAAACAGCAGCATACCCTGGTCGTCGTCGCCCTGGCAGCAGGCGCTTTGGCAGAGCAACCCGCAGTCGAATTTCATCGGCGTGCTTTCTTCTATGATACGATACAGCTGAATATAATCCATACAGGTTCTCCTTTGACGTCTGGAGGGAATGCCATGTTCAAGCAAGTTCATTGCACCCACGAGCGCTACGGCGGCGGCGGGCGGCATCTGCTGTGGCAGCAGCCGTTCGATGCATCTCTTTTGCCCCGGGAGCCGGTGCAGCTGGTCTATTTGGATATCCCCACCGGCTCGCCCAACCGCGTGCTGCAATGGCCGGCGGGGCTGGACGAGTGGCTGTCCAACCGCACCACGGCGCTGCTGAGCGAAGAGGCGCGCGTGTTCAACCCGCTGGAGAGCTACCTGGCCGAACTGCGCCGCGTGGTGCCCATCGTGTACGAGACGCTGCAGGATACCGGATGCTTATACGTGCACTGTGCCCAGCGCTACGCCGCCTACGCCAAGGTGGCGCTGGACGAGATGCTGGGCCGCGGCAATTTCGTCAACGAGCTTATCTGGAACTACGAAGCCGCCGGGCGGTCGTCCAACCGCTTTCTGCGAGGACATGATACCATATATCTCTATAAAAAGGGCAAAAGTTGCGTATTTCATCCCGAGGCCGCCGGGCGGCGCAGAGGGCGCAGCCGCACCAACCACATGCGCCAGGGCGTGGATGAGTCGGGCCGCGTATACTATGCGCTGACGCTGGGCGAACGTGAATACCGCTATTATGAGGACGATGTATTGACGCCCGGCGACGTTTGGAACGATATCCCGCTGTTGCCGCTGAAGGACAGGGAGCGCACCGGGTTGGACCCTCAGCGGCCCGAAGCGCTGCTGAAACGCTTGCTGGAGAGCAGCTCCGACGCCGACGATGTGGTGCTGGCCCCATACGATGAGGCCGGCAGTTTTGCCGCGGCGGCGGCGTTAACCGGCCGTAAAAGCCATACTTATTGCGACAGCGCGTCGTCGTTTATGTTGTCCCGGCGCAGGCTGCTGCTGTGCGGCGCGCGGGACATGGACTTATACCCGCGGCCCGGCACGGCGGCGATGGAAATTCACGCCACCCGCCAGGGCAGGCAGATCACGCTGGAGTCTTTCAGCGCAGGCGAGGCCGCCAGCGCCAACCCGATGCTGGACGATGGCTTGTACGGGCTGGACTTGTGGGCGGCGGGCAGGATGGTGGACACGGCTTTTCACGTGCACCGCTTCAGTCTGCGCTATTGGGAGTCGCCCACGCTGAACTTTGCGCTGAGCGCCGGCGCCGCAGGCGGGCAGCCCGGCATGCTGCTGTGCGACGCCTGGGGCCGGACGGCCTACTACCGGGACGGCGAATAGCCCGCCGCCCAAAAAACAAGGAGCGTCGACGCATGCGCATCGCCACGTACAACATCTGGAACGACGAGAACGGGCTAGCTGACCGCTACGCGCAGATTGCCGGTGAGATATGCGACACCGATGCCGACATCATCGGCCTGCAGGAAGTGACACCGGACAGGTACGCGCAGCTGCGCGGCACACTGCCATACGCACACGCCGCCTACGCCAAGTACGCCGATGAGGACGAGGGGCTGGCTGTTTTCAGCAAGCACGAACTCTGCGCCGTACACCCGCTGACCCAACGGGCCGGCCAGGCATGCTGCGCCGCCCTTACTGTGCTGATACGGGCGGGGGGCTTTGTATATTGCGTGACCAACGTACACCTGCCCTGGGCGTCTATCCTGGAAAAGGAGAGACAAATTGTAGCCATCGACGCTTTCCTGCAACAGCAGAAGGACGCCGCCGATTTCTTTATCCTACTGGGTGATTTCAATTGCACGCCGGTTTCCAGCGTGCAGTTGTACCTGCTGGGCGAGATGTCGCTGCACGGCTGCCAAGCGCAGCCCACGTGGTTTGACGTGGCCGCCAATTACGCGGCGCGTACCGGCACGGATAACCGGCCCACGCTGGATTTTTATCACAATCCGCGCTGGAGCGGCGCAAATACCGTCGAAATCCCGGCGGTGTTTGACCGAATCCTGATTCGATACAGCCAGCGGCAGGGCTACGCGCAGCGCATCGAGCGTGCGGCGCTGTTCGGCACGCGGGTTTCGCACCAAACGAAGATGGCGGCCAGCGACCACTATGGCGTGCTGGCCGACGTGATATTCCATTTGACGCGTTAGCCGGCCGTCAAGCTTGCGGCGCGTACCGGCGGCAAACGCACCGCATGATACACAAAAACATGTTGACAAAAATTTTGTTTTTGGGTACAATAACCATTAGCCGCGCAAAGAAGGCCCCACAAATGGCAGTAGCCTGCCTTGCTTTGGCGAGACTGGATGGAGGAGGTAACACCGCATGTACGCTGTTATCAAAAGCGGCGGCAAGCAGTTTAAAGTCAGCGTGGGCGACGTCATCTATGTGGAAAAGTTGAGCATGGAAGACGGCGCAGCCGTGGATTTTGATGTGCTGGTCTACGCCAATGAAGAAGATATCCGCATCGGCACGCCGGTTGTGGAGCAGGCAAAAGTGCAGGGCAAAGTTGTGCGCCAGGTAAAAGGCACCAAGGTTTACTCGCTGCGCTACAAGGCCAAGAAGCACAGCCGCACCAAGCGTGGGCACAGGCAGCCTTATACCCAGGTTGAGATCACCGCGATCGAAGCCTAAGACACGGATTTAGCAAGCAATCGGAGGTGACAAACCATGGCACATAAAAAAGGAATGGGCTCTTCGAAGAACGGCCGCGATAGCAACGCCCAGCGTCTGGGCACCAAGCGTTCGGATGGCCAGTTCGTATTGGCTGGCAACATCCTGGTTCGCCAGCGGGGCACGAAGATTCATCCCGGCGAAAATGTCGGCCGCGGCAACGATGATACGCTGTTCGCGCTGAAGGACGGCATCGTTCGCTTCGAGCACGTCAACCGCACCAAGAAGAAGGTCAGCATCTATCCGCAGGCCTAATGCAAGGGACGAAAAAGCCGCACACCGTTGCGGCTTTTTTTATTCAGAGGGGGACAAATGCACGTAACTTACGAAAAAGATTCGGCCGTTGTGACGTTGCCCCGGGGCATCAGCCTGGGCGATACGCTGTTCTGCGGGCAGGCTTTTCGCTGGGAAGATCTGGGGGAAGGGCGCTATCGCGGCATTGTGCAGGGGCTATGCGTCACGGCGCAGCAGCTGCCCGGCGGCATGCGGCTTTCCCCGTGCACGCCCGACGCGTTTGAGCGTGTGTGGCGGCGGTATTTTGATCTGGATTACGACTACGCCGCGTGCGAAGCGCAGCTGCACGCCGACGCTGTCATGGCGCCGATGGCCCGGGCCTGCAAGGGACTACACGTGCTTAACCAGCCGCTGTGGGAGTGTCTGATCACTTTTATTATCTCGTCCAACAACAATATCCGGCGCATTGCCGGCAGCGTCGAGGCGCTTTGCGCGCTGGCCGGCACGCCCATAGAAGGCGGCTACGCCTTCCCTGAGCCGGCGCAACTCAAAGCGCTGATGCCGGCGCAGCTGAAGGCTTGCGGGCTGGGCTACCGCGCCGCTTACGTAGCGGACACCGCCGCGCGGGTGTGTGAAGATCCGTCGGCCCTTGCGGCGCTGCCCGGCAGCGCATACGACGACGCCAAGGCGGCGCTGATGCGGTATAAGGGCGTGGGCGAGAAGGTGGCCGATTGTGTGCTGCTTTTTTCCTGCGGCCAGCGCGGCGCGTTCCCGGTGAACGTATGGGTGGAGCGGGCCATGCGGCTGCACTATCCGGCGCTGGATGCCGATCGGGCATCCATCAGCCGCTTTGCCCGGCAGACCTACGGCGACTACGCCGGGCTGGCCCAGCAGTACCTGTTTCATCATCTGCGCAACCGAAAGGGAAAACAGCATGCCTGAGATTCCTGAAATCTGGTCGCTGGCCGATCAGATGCGCCAAACCATTACGGGCAAAACCGTCGCAACCATCGATATCGGCAACGAAAAGGCACTTAACCTGCCGCCGGACGCGTTTGCCGCCGCCATAGCCGGCCTGACCATCGACGATGTGACCAGCCACGGCAAGTGGATTATCTGGCGGTGTACCGGCGGCGCGCGGTTGCTGCTGAACCTCAATATGGGTGGCGAGGCCGTGTACTACGCCGCGCTCGGTGCGCCGCGCGACGGCTGGCGGCTGCAGCTGCATTTTACCGACGGCAGCCGCTTGAGCATCGGCTTTTGGTGGCTGGGATTTTTCCACTATGTGCCGCCGGACGGTACGCATGCCGCCGTGGACGCGCTGGGGCTGGATATCTTTGACCCGGCCTTTACGGCACAGTGGCTGTACGATGGGCTGCACAAGCGCAAAAAGCCCGTCAAGGCCATGCTGCTGGATCAGCGGTTTGTGGCCGGGCTGGGCAACTATTACGCCCACGATATCTTTTTTCTGGCGGGCATCCATCCGCTGCGCCCGGCCAATGCGATAAGCGCCGAACAGTGTACCCGCCTGCATCGGGTGATGCTCAGCCGGCTGCGCGCTGCGGCGGCCGTACGCGGCGCGGCTTACGAGCGCGATCTGTTCGACCAGAGCGGCGGCTTTGCCGACGACATCATCGGCTACAAGCAGGGGCAGCCCTGCCCGGTATGCGGCGGCATCATTGAAAAAATAAAAACCGGCGCCACATCGGGCTACGTATGCCCCGGCTGCCAACGGTGAAAGGAGCGGTTCATGGACCGGGAACAACTGCTGGATATCGCGCGCCGGGAGATGGCGCAACAGGTTTCGCACCAGGAACGCGAGCCGGGATGGGTGCTGCGCCACGGCAGCGGCACTGCTCGCCTGGCGCTGGAGCTGCGCAAGGCGCTGCTGCCCGCCGACGGCGACATCGACGACACGTTGTACGCGGCGGCGCTGTTTCATGACTGCGGCAAATATGCCGACGCGCATCAGGCGCACGCGCAGGCCGGCAGCCAGCGGGCGCGGCAGCTGTTGGCCGGCGTGGTGCAGGCCCAAGAGCTGGATGTGATATGCCACGCCATTTTGGTGCATGATAAGCGTAAAGCACAGCCTTATACGCAGCTGGAGTATCTGCTGCAGGACGCCGATATCCTGGATCACATGGGCAGCATCGAAATTTGGCTGAACTTTAACTACAGCGCCCGCACCGGCCGCGACGCGGCATTCTCGGCGGAATTTTATGAAAGCCGGGAATTTCGCGATATGACCGACATGAACCGGTCGCTGCTGAACTATTCGCAATCGGTCATCGCCTTTCAGGAAAAGCTGGAGTTCGCGCTGCTGTTTGCCGAACGCTTCCGCCGCGAATGTGACGGCAGGCTGGACTATCTGGTGGCGCACCGGCAATGAAAAACACGAAAAAATGGCTTTACACCGGCATTGTTCCGTGCTAAAATATTCAATTAGGTAACCATGTTCTGGGTTGCGCGCTACTCCAACGCCATCCCGGGCATCGGGGCTAACGATAAACGGAGGTTTTATATCATGACCAAAGAACGCAAGCAGGAAATCATCAAACAGTTCGCCACCAAAGAAGGCGATACCGGCTCACCCGAAGTGCAGGTGGCGCTGCTGACCGAGCGCATCAACCACCTCAACAGCCATCTGCAAATCAATAAAAACGACCACCACTCCCGCCGCGGCCTGCTGAGCATGGTTGGCCAGCGCAGAGGATTGCTCAATTATCTAAGAGAGAAGGATATCGAGCGCTACCGTACGCTTATCAAGACGCTCGAATTGAGAAAGTAGCCCAAACAATAGAGCGGGTCCCCCCCGCTCTATTCTGCTATTGTCCACCGGGGAATACACGATTTACCGGAAAAATAGCCGATTGCCGGGCAGGGGCCCGGTAGTCAGGTTCTTTGAGATACGAAGGGAGTAAGTGTTGCTATGTACAGACAATTTGAAATGGATTTGGCCGGCAAAAAGCTTACCGTGGAGACGGGGAAGTACGCCGGGCAGGCCAACGGGGCATGCCTCATCCGCTGCGGCGATACCGCCGTGCTGGTGACGGCCACCGCCTCCGAGACACGCCGCGCCGGCATCGATTTTTTTCCGCTGAGCGTGGAGTTTGAAGCTAAAATGTATTCGGTGGGTAAAATCCCCGGCGGCTACTTAAAGCGCGAAGGCCGCCCGCCGGAAAAATATGTGCTGACTGCGCGGCTGATTGACCGGCCCATCCGCCCGCTGTTCCCCAAAGGCTACCGCAACGACGTACAGGTGATTGCCACGGTGCTGTCGGTGGATACGAGCCTGCCGCCCGACGTGTATGCGATGATCGGCTCGTCGGTGGCGCTGTCCATTTCCGATATCCCCTTCGCCGGCCCCACCGGTTCGGTGGTGGTGGGCATGGTGGACGGCCAGTATGTCATCAACCCTGACGGCGCCCAGCGTGAGCGCAGCACCATGCACCTGGTGGTGTCGGGTACCCGCGACGCGGTGATGATGGTAGAGTGCGCCTCGGACGAGGTATCTGAAAAGGATATGCTGGAAGCCATCATGTTCGGTCATGAGCATATCAAACAGATTGTTGCGTTTATTGACAGCATCGTCGCCGAAATCGGCAAAGAAAAGATGCAGCCCGAGCTGGTGACGGTGGACGGCGACGTGGACGCCGCTGTGCGCGCCTTCGCCTACGAAAAGATGGAGCATGCGCTGCAGGCCTTCGACCGCGCCCAGCGCAAAGAGCGCACCGACGCTGTCCAGAAGGAGTGCGTCGAGCACTTTGCCGAACAGTTCCCCGATAAGAACGGCGATATCGCCGATTCCCTCTACGACATCCAGAAGGAAATCATCCGCCGCAAGATATTAAGCGACGGCGTGCGGCCCGACGGCCGTGCGCTGGACGAGGTGCGCCCCATCTGGAGCGAGCACGGCATCTTAAACCGCGCCCACGGCTCGGCGGTGTTTACCCGCGGCGAGACCCAGGTGATGAACGTGGCCACGCTGGCGCCGCTTTCGGAGATGCAGCGCATCGACGACATCAGCGAAGATGAATACAAGCGCTACATGCACCACTACAACATGCCGCCCTACAGCACCGGCGAGGCCAAGCCCATGCGCAGTGCCGGCCGGCGGGAAATCGGCCACGGCGCGCTGGCTGAGCGCGCGCTGCTGCCGGTCGTCCCCAGCGAAGACGATTTCCCCTATGCCATCCGACTGGTGTCTGAGGTACTCTCGTCCAACGGCTCCACGTCGATGGCCAGCGTATGCGCCAGCACGCTGTCGTTAATGGACGCCGGCGTGCCCATCAAGGCGCCCATCGCAGGCGTGGCCATGGGCCTTATCCAGGATGCCGACACGGGCAAAGTGGCCGTGTTGACCGACATTCAGGGCCTGGAGGATTTCCTGGGCGATATGGACTTTAAGGTGGCGGGCACCGAGCAGGGCATCACCGCCATCCAGATGGATATCAAGATTAAGGGTATCGACCGCGCTATCCTGGAGCGGGCGCTGGAGCAGGCCCGTATCGGCCGGCTGCATATACTGGACAAGATGCTTCAGACGCTGGATAAGCCCAAGGCTGATCTATCGCCTTTTGCGCCGCGTATTATCAAGTTCAACATCAACCCGGATAAGATTCGCGAGGTCATTGGGCCCGGAGGCAAGATGATCAACAAGATCATCGATGAGACCGGCGTTAAGATCGACATCGAGGACGACGGCCGCGTGTTCATCGCCTCGCCCGACGCCGAAGCCGCCGCCAAGGCCCAGGGCATGATCATGGCCATCGTCAAGGAAGTGGAAGTGGGCGAAGTCTACATGGGCAAGGTGGTACGCATCATGAACTTCGGCGCTTTTGTCGAGCTGCTGCCCGGCAAGGACGGCCTGTGCCACATTTCCAAGCTGGATAAAAAGCGCGTCGAGAAGGTGGAGGATGTCGTCAAGATTGGCGACGAAATCCTGGTCAAGGTCGTCGAGATTGACAGCCAGGGCCGCGTGAACCTGTCCCGCAGAGAGCTGCTGGACGAGGAAGCCCGCATCAAGGCCGAGCGCGCCGGCCAGCAGTAAAAGGGCGAACCGCATCCGTACAGACAACGCATCAGCGCCCTTTTCCGTACAGACGGAACAGGGCGCTTTCATCTCGGAGGAGCAATGGTTACAATAGAAACCTTGATAAGCGGTATCCGGCTGGTATACGAGCGCATTGCGCACTTTAGCTCGGTATCGGTGGGCATATGGGTGGGCACCGGCTCGGTGGACGAACAACCGGACGAATACGGCCTTTCGCACATTCTGGAGCATATGGTGTTCAAAGGTACCGCGTCGCACAGCGCCGCCGATCTGGCTTTTGCCATGGATTCGGTGGGCGGCAATATCAATGCGTTCACGTCCAAAGAGCTTACCTGTTACTACGCCAAGGTGGCCGGCGAACATCTGCCGGTGGCCATTGACATCCTCTATGAGCTGGCCATGAAGCCTACGCTGCGCGAGGACGATATGCAGCGCGAGAAGCAGGTGCTGCTCGAAGAGATCTCGATGATCGAGGATTCTCCCGAGGATCTGGTGCAGGATCTCATCGGCGAGGCGTTCTTCCAGGGGCACAATCTGGCCAATCCCATCTCGTCCACGGCGGAAATTGTGGAGGCCTACAGCGTACAGCAGGTGCGCGACTACTATCAGACCCACTACATGCCGGCCAATATGGTCATATCGGTGGCCGGAAATTTTGATGAAGAACAGCTAAAGAGCGAGATAGCCCGGCGCTTTGGAACCTATCCCGCCGCCGAACCCATCCTCAAAAAGATGCCCAAAGAGCAGCCCGACGGCTGCCGGCGCATTCTGCTTAAGGACAGAGACTTCGAGCAGACGCACATCTGCCTGGCATTGCGCGGCTATCGATCGGCCACCAACGACATTTACCCGACGATGGTGCTCAACAACATATTGGGGGGCAGCATGAGCTCGCGGCTGTTCCAGAAGGTGCGCGAGGAGCAGGGCATGGTGTACTCCATCTATTCCTATCCGTCCTTCTTTCGGCAGATGGGCATGTTCGGCATCTACGCCGCCATGAAGAACGACAACGTCGCCCCGGCAATGGACATCATCGGCCAGGAAATAAACGCGCTATACCGCGGTGAGATTACCGCCGAGGAGTTCCGCCGGGCTAAGGAGCAGCTCAAGGGGAACTTTGCGCTGTCGCAGGACGGCTTGTCCAGCCGCATGAACGCCATGGGCAAGAATCTGCTGCTGCACAACCGCGTCATCAGCGAGCAGGAGACGATGGCTAAAATAAGCGCCGTGACGATGGAAGACGTGCAGGGCGTGGCCCGATACATCTGCCAGGCGCAGTACGCCGCCGCGGCGGCGGTGGGCAAAATTTCCCACGCCGGCCGCATGAAAAATATTTTGCTGGGGTGGTAGCGGATGGAACAAAAAGATAAGCTGGAACAGATTTTTGCCATGCAACGCACGCTCAATCGGGACATCCGCACCCGCCGGGGGCTGGAAGAACTGACCCACGAACAGTGGATACAAAAACACGCGATGGCACTGCTGTGCGAGCTGGGCGAGGTGATAGAGGAGACGAATTATCGCTGGTGGAAGAACCCGCAGCCCGTGGAGCGTGACGCGCTGTGCGAGGAGCTGGTGGATGTGCTGCACTTTTACGTCAGCATGTGCCTGGAGAGCGGTATGGACGCC
>JAQVWW010000018.1 GCA_028709505.1 Eubacteriales bacterium | reverse complement strand
CACGGGCCTTACGCCGCTGGGCTTTTCGGTCATCGCCGAATGCAACCGCCTCAACATGCTCATCGACGTGTCGCATTTGTCGGATAAAGGGTTTTATCAGGCCTGGGAGGCGTCGGCCACGCCTATCGTCGCGTCGCATTCCGACGCCCGGGCGCTGTGCCCCGGTCAGAAGCGCAACCTGACCGACGATATGCTGGTAAAACTGGGGCAAAAAGGCGGCTATGTGGGCGTCAACTTCTGCCACCCGTTTTTGACCGACTCGGCCGACGTCCGCGCCGGCAGCGCCGATGTGGTGCGCCATATCGAGTACATGGCCCAAAAGGCCGGCATGGGCCACGTGGGCATCGGCTCGGATTACGACGGCATCCCGTTTGCGCCCGACGATCTGCCTGACTGCGGCGCTTATCCCGTCATCGCCGACGCTCTGCTGCGCCGCAACTGGAGCGAGCGCGACGTGCGCGGCGTGATGGGCGAAAACTTCCGGCGGCTTTTCGCGGCGGTATGCCGGTAGCCGGCCCCGGGGCAGAACATTTCCGGGAAATGCGAAAAAGCTATCCCTAAAGAATCATTTTCCCGTATAATAGAGAGGATTCTTTGGCTAAGAGGGCGATATGGAGCTGCGTACCCGTTATCAGCTGCGTTTGGCGCTGCGCTTAGGCGTTTTTCTGGCCGGGCTGGGGCTTTATCGGTTCCGGCCGGGCTGGGTAAGCTTTGACTTAAGCCGCGGGATCACTCCGATGCACGTGCTGTGGGCCGTCCTGCTGGGTGATATGATCTACACGCTGTTGCCCGGCGCCGGCGTCAGCCGGGGCAGACTCAAGCAGTACGGCCGGCACGAAGCCCCGCCGCCGCAAGGATACGACGCAGAACAGCTGCGCCGGGTTTTGCGGGCGCAGGACGCCCGGGCGGCGGTTGTGATGGCGCTGTGGCTGTTGGGTAACGGCATTTTTGCGGCGCTGTATCGCCTGCGGATATTGGCAGAGCGGGAGATGATCTTGCTGATGCTGGCCTACTATGCCGGCGATATGGTCTGCGTCGTATGGTGGTGTCCGTTCCAGCGGATATTTTTGAAGAACCGCTGCTGCGTTACGTGCCGCATCTACAACTGGGATCGGTTTTTTCTCGTGACGCCCATGGCGGTGGTGCCGGGTTTTTTTGCCAAAAGCCTGTTTGCCGCCGGCACGCTGACGCTGCTTATTTGGGAATGGAACCGCTACCGGCATCCCCAGCGGTTTTGGGAAGGCTCCAACATGGCGCTGCGGTGCCAAAGCTGCCGGGAGCCGCTATGCCGGCGCACGGGGCTGCCGGCGCAGAAACAACCGGGAGAGACAAAGCATGAAAAAACAGAAACGCCTGCTGGCGGTGCATGATATCTCGGCGGTGGGCAAATGCTCGCTGACGGTGGCGCTGCCCATCCTAAGCGCCGCCGGCATTGAGGTGAGCGTGCTGCCTACGGCGGTGTTATCCACCCATACCGGCGGGTTCACCGGCTATACGTTTCACGATTTAACGGCGCAAATCCGCCCGATGATGGCGCACTGGGCGTCGCTGGGTATCGAGTTTGACGCCATCTACACCGGGTATTTGGGTTCCTTTGACCAGCTGCGCCTGATGCACGAACTGTTTGACGGCTTTGCCCGGCCGCAGACGCTGCTGGCGGTGGACCCGGTGATGGCCGACAACGGCGCGCTGTATGCCTGTTTTTCGCCGGATTTTCCGGCGGGGATGGCAGATTTGTGCGCGCGGGCGCAGCTTATCACGCCCAACATGACCGAGGCGGCGCTGCTGCTGGGCCGGCCCTACCGCCCCGGCCCCTGCACAAAGGAGCATGTGGAGGATACGCTGCGGGCGCTGGCGGCATTGGGCCCGCACAGCGTGGTGCTGACCGGTATCCATCTGGACGCACGCACGATGGGCGCCGCGGCGCTGGACAGCCAAGGGTGCGTGCGGTACGCATTTTCGCCGCAGGTCGACGGCGTGTTCTACGGTACCGGCGACGTATTTGCCAGCGCGCTGCTGGGCGGCGTGCTGCGGGGGCTGCCGCTGGGGGACGCGCTGGACATTGCGGTGGACTTCGTCTATCAGGGCGTCCGCGTCACCAAGCAGGCCGGCACCGACCTGCGCTACGGCATCAATTTTGAGAGCAATCTGCCGGGCTATATCCGCGCGCTGCAGCAAAGCGACGCGCCGGCACAGGAGGAAACGCATGGATAAAAACGTGATACAACGCAACGCCCGGTGGGCATTTTATATCTGGGTTCTGGTGACTGCCGTCATGATGGTGCACGTGTCGCTGACGGCCACCTTTTATCTGGCCGAGCCCACCGCCGGCGTGTCGGTATGGAGCATTGCGCTGGGCGCGCTTGCGCTGCACGCGCTGCCCGAAGCGGTGGCACTGACGGCCTGGCTGGTGCTGCGGCGCAAGGCCAAACGGCTGGAATAGGCGGCGCCGCGCACATCCGCGCAGAACAAAAAGCACGGAAAGATTCTTTCCGTGCTTCGTTTTATATGGCAAAGGCTTTTTTACAGGCGCCGCCGCCAAACCACGGCGCAACGGGCAAGCCTGTTGCCCAATCCATTATGGGAAAGGGCCTTTTAAAAGATGGTGCGCGAACAGGACGCCAACAGCGCCTAGGGTTTGCGGGCCAGCTGCAGGTCGATGGTGTCGTAGATGTTGATAACGCCGCCGAAACTGTCGATGACAGCGGCAATTTCGCCGGCAAACGCCGCCAGCTTTTCGCGCCCCAGCGCGCGGTGGTCGCTGTAGGTGCTGATAAGCTGCGCGTAGCTTTGCGCATCAAAGCGCCTGACGCGGCGGTACAGCTTGTATGTTACGTCGGCAAAGCCGTATTTGCCGGCGATGGCCGCCCGATCCGCCGCCCTGTCTTGGCTATATTCCGGCGACAATACGGCGCCGGGCAAGTACGCTTCGTATACCCGCTGTATGGCCAGGTGCAGCGGCTCATTGCCCTTATCCTTATAGGGATGGTTGGCAAAGCGCGCGAACGTGCCGCCGGCTTTGAGCAGCCGGTACACCTTGGCGTAGCCTATCGCTTCGGGGATCCAATGAAATGCCGAAGCCGAATAGACGGCGTCGAACGAGCCGTCGGCGGCGTCATAGTCTTCAAAGGCCGTGTTTTGGATGGTGAAATTGCTGTATGGGCGGAACTTCTCCCGCGTAAACGCCGCCAGCTCGCCGCCCAGTTCGACGGCCGTCACGACGCATCCCCGCTGCAAAAACGGCAGCGTGGCCTGGCCGGTGCCAATGCCCACCTCCAGCAGGCGGCTGCGCTGCCCAATGCCGGCGTAGGCCGCGATATCGTCGTACAGCGCCGGCACATAGGCGGGCCGCCATTTGTCGTATACGGCGGGCACTTCGTTGAATTTCCATCGTAAATCCATATGTCGCTCCTAACGAGTTTGCTGCTGCGCATCGTTTTGGGAATCGTTCCTGTCCGGACAGAGGACGAAAAAACAAAGATATCCTTTTTCTGCCGTGCATACCGCGGCGCCGCAAATCGCCCCATGCCCGGCGCTCAAAGAACGGTCGGTGGGATTGGGCCTGGATGCAGCGCCGCAGCAATTTCGTGTTATGCCGTGCATAAAAACCGACGCTATTGTTTTAAAAGTTACCACGAACCAGCTCCGGGTCGACAGATCGGGCGTCAGCTTGCCAGCTTCCCGCCGGCTGTTTTGGGCAGCAGAATGGTGCTGCCGCCGGCAGTCCGGCACGCCAGGCTTATCTTCCGGGTAAAAATTGTCCCGCCAGATGATAGCTTTTTTTATAGCGCTGCCGTCAAAATAGACGGCAGTGCTTTCGCAGCCCTCTTTGAGCGCCACGCTGTCCGGCCGTCCCGCTGCCGGTTGAAGCCCAGATGCTCCCGTTGAGCATGGGTCAATCCAAAACGCATACACAACTTCCGCCTTCGCTGCAAAGATGGTCGTGATAGTTTTTAGATAGGCGCACGGGGCTTTTTATAAGTATAACGCTTTGCAAAAACAAAGGCAAGCGCATTTGCGCCGTGGCCACCGAATAAGACCGGCCCGGCAGCCAGTCGTTTTAGCATGTCCTTGGCTGTGCGGTGCGCCACGGCAGCGAAAACCACCGGCCCCAAAAGGGCCGGTGGCGAAAAACTAAAAACCGCTGCGGCGTTGTTACAGCGCCAGCAGATCGTCGGCCATCTGCTGCACCAGGTCTTCGGCCTGCGGGAACACGCCCAGCTTATCCAAAAACGCGTGGGTAGAACCCTTGTAGCGGATGGTGCGCACGTCCACACCGGCCGCCTGCAGCAGCGCCGCGTACTGCTCGCCCTGCGTGCGCAGGCCGCAGAACTCGGCGGTGGCCACCAGCGTCTTGGGCAGGCCGGCAAACGATGGCGACAGCATGGGGCTGGCGTAGGGGCTGTCCATGTCGTCCTGATGGGGCAGATAGCCCGGATGCATTGGCGCGCCTTCGGGGATAGCGGTGTGGCTTAAGCCGATGACGCCGGGCATGAGGATATCCCGATACTCGTCGGCCATCTCAAAGTCCTCCAGCGCGAAGCGGTAGCCCGGCGTGGTATAGGTGCGAAATGTGACCATCGGATAGATGAGCGCCTGGTATTGGATAATGTGCGTGCCCATATCCCTGTCTTTGGTGGCCAGCGCCGCCGACAGGTTGCCGCCGGCCGAGTCGCCGCCTACGCCGATGCGCTGCCGATCGATGCCGTAGGCTTCGGCGTTGGTATGGATGTGCACCAGCGCCGCCCAGCAGTCGTTAAAGCCATGCGGGAAGGGCTTTTCAGGGGCCAGCGAGTAATCGATGTTGAAGACCACGGCGTCGGCCCGCTCGGCCAGCAGCCGGCATGGGTTCTCCACCGTGTACGGCGTGCCGCCCATCCAGCCGCCGCCATGGATGTACAAAAGCGCAGGCCGATTCTTTTTGCCCTCGGGCTTGCGCGGGTAGTAGCGCCACAGCCCCACCGTATTGCCGCCAAACATCAGCTCTTCGTACTTCGCGTAGATTTCCACCGTATTTAAGTTGCGGTTGGGAAAGCCCATGCTGTTGCGCTGGTCGGCTATCGTGGGGTTCTCGATGCGCGGCTGTTTGGCGTTTTCCAGCAGTACGGCAAGCTCGCGCGGGTCGGGCACGCCCGGCCGGTCGTCGTCGGGAATGGGCTTGATATTGACCCGTGCGCCGCCGACATCGACGATGTTTTCGGCCCGGCGCAGCGCTTCATAGAGGGCTTTGTCATAGAGTTGCATGGGTTCTCCTCCTTATTGGATATCATACCATTATGATACCGCTTTTTACCCGGCACGCAAAGGGGAAGATTTTTGCCTCTGTTGCCGGTGGCGGGGGTTTGGTTGTATACTAAGCGGGTAGCAACAAAAGGAGGGGATGGGCATGTTAAAGCTGGAACGCACGGCGGTGATGAATTTTGAAAATGCCATACGGGGGGCCCGCAACCCGATGAACAGCTGGGGGCGGATGGACAGCCGTTACGATGCCGACGGCGCCTACGTGCTGGGCGATAACGATTTGGACCTGGCGCGGCGACTGTGCCGGGCGGGCAGCGATCACCGCAAATTTTTGCGGCAAATTTTTGTTTCGGTAGACATCACCGGCCCGCTGTACTGGTGGAAGGAGTTTGACACGTATAAGGTGGCCACCGTGGCCAACTCCACCAGCACCATGCACAAGATACACAGCAAACCCTTCGCGCTGGACGATTTTAGCCACGACCATATGGACGATGAGACGCTGGACAGGATGCGGCAGGTCGTCGCCTATTTGGAACAGCTGCGCGGCAAATATTTGAAAACCAAGGACAAGGCATACTGGTACGACATCATCCAGTTTTTGCCCAGCAGCTATCACCAGATGCGCACCGTGACGATGAACTACGAGAACCTGCGGGGCATGTACGCGGCCCGGCGGGAGCACAAGCTGCAGGAGTGGCACACCTATTGCCGGTGGGTGGAAGGCTTGCCTTACGCGGCGGAGCTGATTGTACCGGATAAGGCCAAAGAAAAAGAGTAAACAGCACAGGCCTGCGGTGCGTGCGCAAAAGGCTGCGCCGAGGATTCCCCCGGCGTACCCTTGCCGCTTGCTGCCTTTATTGCCCAATGGAAACGGCTTTCCCGCCCGCCGCTTTGCAGGGCGCTCCCTCCTCTTTTTGTATCCGATAGCGCTGTTTTTTGCTGTGTGATTTTATCACGGAAGCCCGCCGCCCGATGCGATAAGATAGTATCGAAAAGTGAAAAGACCGCGCCGCAGGCCGATGACGGGCTCTGCCCTACGTTTACGGACCGGTCGGCGTTGGAACAATGGCATCATGGAAGGAGAAAATAGCATGTCTGTGATTACGGTAACCAAGGAGAACTTTCAAAAAGAAGTGGTGGAAAGCGCCCAGCCGGTGCTGCTGGATTTCTGGGCCGACTGGTGCGGTCCCTGCCGCATGGTAGCGCCGACTATCGACGAGATTGCCCGCGAAAACACCGCCATCAAAGTGGGTAAAATCAACGTCGACGAACAGCGCGAGCTGGCGGCGGCCTTCAACGTCATGAGCATTCCCACGCTGGTGGTCATGAAAGACGGAAAAGTGGTCAACCAGGCGCTGGGCGCCCGGCCTAAAAACCAGATTCTGGCCCTGCTGAAGTAGGCCTGTTAGAGGAGCATAGCAAAACGCCGCCGGGATGTTTTTCGGCGGCGCTTTGTTATCCTGCCTGCAGTGCGCGCAGGCGGTCCGCATCAGCCAACGTGATGCCGCCGCGGCTGAGCCGCACCAGCCCTTCGGACTGAAAATACCGCAGCATACGGGTGACGACCTCGCGGGCGGTGCCCATATGCGCCGCCACCCGCTCGTGCGTAATGCGCAGCGTGTCGCTCTGTTCCAGCGCGCTCTCGTCCAGCAAAAAGGCGGCCAGCCGCTTGTCAAAGCTCTTCCACATGACCTGCTCAATCAGCCACATCACTTCGGAAAAGCGGGCGGCCATAATCTGGTTTGTGTAGTTGGCCACCGGCGCCGACGCCTCCATCAGCTGCCGATAGGTATCGGCGGGAATCACCCAAAATTCCGCGTCCTTTTCCACTTCAATGGTGACGTCAAACTGGATGTCCGACAGGATGCACGACGCCGAAAACAGGCAGATATCCCGCTCAAATAACCGGTAGATGGTGATCTCCTTGCCCTCGTCGGACAGGATAAAGGCCCGCAGCTGGCCGGCGCGGACGACAAAAAGCCCCACGCAGTCGGCCGAACCGTTGTGCAGCACCGTGCCCCGGGCGGCGCTGCGCAGCGTGGCGGCGCCGCGCAGCGCGCCGCGCTGGGCGGCGGTCAGCTTTTCCCATATGGGGAAATACTGGGAAAGGTCCATACAATCGCTCCTTTGCTCCAACTTCTTTATTATACTGTATTCTTAGCGCCCGTCAAACAGCCGGGTGCTTGACAGATGGGCCGACGGATGTATAATCAAAGAGTAAAGAGCATATGCCAGTAACTAAGAGAAGGAACGCGCCGGCCGGCGTGGGGCAGCCGATGGAACGAAGCGGACCGCCGCAGAGCATCCGCCTTATCCGCCGGGAGGGCCTAAGCCGGCAGAAATGCGCCGGCCGAGGGCCGGCGGCGTCGGGCATCGCCTGGGCCGTCTGCACCGCCGCCCGTGCCGGGCCGGCCAATGGGCAGGCCAACGTTGCCGTAAGCTGCGTGCCGGTGACGGCGCGGCGTTTTTCTCCCATTGCCGCCGGCACACAAAGGCTGGCACCGGCGTAACCCATCACGACGAACAAGCAAGGAGGAACAAATATGCGTATTGCGGTCACTTATCAGGACAGACAGGTTTTTCAGCACTTTGGCCACACCCAGCGCTTTAAAGTGTACGATGTGGAAAACGGTGCCGTTACCATCGCCACCACGGTCAACACCAACGGCAGCGGCCACGGCGCGCTGGCGGATATACTAAAAAAGATAGGCGTGGATACGCTGCTATGCGGCGGCATCGGCGCCGGCGCGCAGCGGGCGCTAAATGAGGCGGGTATCGCGCTGTATGGCGGCGTCACCGGCGACACCGACGCGGCGGTACAGGATTTTCTGGCGGGAAAGCTGCGCTATGACCCGGATGTGGCCTGCGAGCATCACGGCCAACACCACGATGGCGACTGCGCCGAGCACGGCGATAGCTGCGCCGAGCACGACTGCGGCGGGCATTAACGGGCAGGGGCGGGTGGTAGGCTGCCCTCAAGCGCGGGCGGTATCGGGCGGCGCGCTGCTGCGCCTTTTTGACGGCGCCGGCGTCGCTACAGCCGGCGCCGCGGGCGTTTGCGCCTATCCCGGCGGTCATGGACTGTCGCTGGCCGGCAATCTGCACACATTCCTTTTTTGGTCGATATACCGGTAAGCCGAGCGGCGCGCAGCAGCGCTTGAGCGCCGCTCGGCGCGCTTGTTTGGCGCCGCTAGGGTTCCAATTCGGTGACGAAGTCACGATACATACGGCATTCTTTGAGGTAGAATAGAAAAATAATGTATCAACAAAGAAGGAGGTCGATGCAATGAAACGATATGTCTGCTCCGTTTGCGGCTTTGTCTACGACGAGGCCAAAGGAATCCCGCAGGCCGGCATAGCGCCGGGGACCCGGTGGGAGGCGCTGCCCGAGGATTGGGTATGCCCCCTTTGCGGCGCCACAAAGGCGGAATTCCAGGCGCAGGACGCCGCCCCCGCCGCCAAACCCGTCCCAATACTGGAACCCGCCGCCGAAGTGAAAGAGTTGACGCCGCTGCAGGTGAGCGCGCTGTGCTCGAACCTGGCCCGCGGCTGTGAAAAACAGTATAAGCCCCAGGAGGCGGCGCTGTTTACCGAAATTGCCGGCTACTACAAGGCCGCCGCAGCGCCGCAGAGCGATGCCGGGTTTGACGGGTTGTTGCAGCTGATTGAAGCCGATTTGCAAACCGGCTTGCCCGGCGCCCATGCCACCGCTTCGGCCGCCGGCGACCGCGGCGCGCTGCGGGCGCTGGTGTGGAGCGAGAAGGTCACCCGCATCCTAAACTCGCTGTTGGCGCGTTACGCTAGGGAAGGCGACGCGATGCTGGAAAACACCGGCGTATATGTGTGCACCATCTGCGGCTTTATCTATGAGGGCGATAAGCTGCCCGAAGTCTGCCCGGTGTGCAAGGTGCCCAACTGGAAATTCGAGAAAGTGGAGGGGAGGTAAGCTTATGCCAAAAAAATATGCCGTGCGCAACATTCGCCTATGTACGAAGGATTGCCTGTGCCTTTATGTCTGTCCCACCGGGGCGACGGATACCGAGAACAGCATCATTGATGTGGATAAGTGTATCGGCTGCGGCGACTGCGCCGATGCTTGTCCTTCCAAGGCCATCTCGATGGTGCCGGCGGAGCTGCCGGCGCAGCAGCCCAAGCACGACGCCGTAGCGGCGGCGCTGCGGGCGCTGGCCGCCGGCAAGACCCGGCAGGAGAACACTGCCGCGGCGCTGCCCGGCAAGCTGGCGGTGGCGCTGGAAAAATCCAACCGGCTGATGGCCGAGGATTTACTGCGCGAGGCCGGATATATGCTGCCCCAGAGCGCCAATACGCGGGCATTTTTGCAGTCGCTGCTGGCCCGGCCCCAGGGCGAGGGCTTTCCCAGGGAGGCGGTGGAAAAGCTGCTGGCTCTGCTGAAAACCAACGAAAAAATGGAGGAAACCAGCATGGAAACATGGAAATGTTCGGTATGTGGCTATAAGCACGAAGGATCGCTGCCCGACGGCTTTACCTGCCCGCGCTGCGGCGTGCCCGGCAACCTTTTTGAAAAGGTGCAGCAGGCTGCGCCGGCCGAAAACCGCTATGCCGGCACCAAGACCGAGAAGAACCTGGCAGAGGCCTTTGCCGGCGAGAGCCAGGCGCGCAACAAATATACATATTTTGCCCACGTGGCCCAGCGCGAAGG
>JAQVWW010000017.1 GCA_028709505.1 Eubacteriales bacterium | reverse complement strand
GGCCACCAGCACGCGGTTTTCGTGCCGGGCGCTGTACCCTTTTGGCCGGTGTCTCGTCCCTATCAGATTCGGTACCGTCAACACCAGCATAAAGAGTAGCCCCACATAGGAAAAACCCGGGTGCCCCATTACGCCACCCTCCTTCACGATTCACTTTCTCTGCTGCCTATTTTACCACGCGTCCGGCGCGTGCGGTACGCAAAGCGCGGCAATTTACCGGATTTTGCGCCCCATTCCCTTACATTGTACCGGTGCCGCCGCTGCGCCAATACCCGTCACGCCGGCGCGCAGGCAAAAGATCGCCCGGCTTAGCCGGTAAAAAAAGCATACCGGCGGCGGCGTTCACGCCACAAAAGCCGGTATGCTCTCCTATCCGGGCCGCTACATCCACTGGCCGTATCGGCGCACGTACAGCCGCTTTACCAGTTGCACGCCAGCCAGGTAGCCGGCCAGTATGACGATGAGCCACGGAATAAACCGCAGCGGAAGACGCTGCATATCCAGGCCGACGGCAAAGCCGGTAAAGCCGGTGACCAGCGCCACCACCATCACGGCAAACGTCGATAGAAACAGCGGGAGTGACGGCTTACTCTGAATAAATGGAATTTTTGCCGTACGGATTAGATGGATGACCAGCACCTGGGATACGGTGCCAAACACAAACCATCCGCTTTGGAACAGCGCTGCGCTCTGGATCGTGTCGGCCTTCATAATCCACCACATGACGGCAAAGCACAGGATATCAAAGACGGAGCTGACCGGCCCCAGAAACGCCATGAACGATTGGATGGAGCGCGTTTCCCATTTGCGCGGTTGCTTTAGATATTCGTCGTCTACGCGGTCAAAGGGAATGCCCATCTGCGAGAAGTCGCACAGCAGGTTCTGCGTCAGAATTTGCACTGGCAGCATCGGCAAAAACGGCAAAAAGATGCTGGCTACGATGATGGACAGAATATTGCCAAAGTTGCCGCTGGCCGCCATCTTGATGTACTTGATGATGTTGCCAAACGTGCGACGGCCTTCGATGACGCCTTCCTCCAGCACCATTAAGTCCTTTTCCAGCAGGATGATGTCGGCGGTCTCTTTGGCGATGTCAACGGCGCTGTCCACCGAGATGCCCACGTCGGCCTGGCGCAGCGCCGGCGCGTCGTTGATGCCGTCGCCCATGTAACCCACCGTGTGCCCCGCCGCCTGAAAGGCCTTTACCACGCGTTCCTTCTGGGCGGGCGACAGCTTCGCGAACAGATCGCAGGTCTTTACGGCGTCCAGCAGCGCGTCGTCATCCATCCGCTCCACGTCGCGGCCGGTCAATATCGCGGTGATATCGACCCCTACCTTACCGCAGACCTTGGCGGCCACGCCTTCGCTATCGCCGGTCAGCACCACCGTCCTGACGCCGTGCTCTTTGAGCGCCGCCACGGCGGCGCCGGCGCTCTGCTTGGGCGGGTCAAGAAAGCCCTCAAAGCCGATGAGCACCATATCCTTCTCGTCGGCCACGCCAAAGGAGCCGCTGACCGGCACTTCGTTCTTCTGGGCTACGGCTATCATGCGCAGGCCGTCGGCATTGTGCCGTTCGTAAATGGCCAGCGCTGCCTGCCGCATTTCATCGTCCATCGGCAGGATACGTCCGTCCATTTCAACAAACGACGAGATGGCTATCATCTCCTGCACGGCGCCTTTGGTGATGAGCTGGCGTTTGCCGTTGGTATCCACCAGCACAACGCTCATTCTGCGGCGCGTAAAATCAAACGGAATCTCATCAACGCACGTATACGAGGCCAGCAGCGGCTCTAAGCCTTTTTGCCGGGCGCGGTTGATAACGGCCAGGTCTATCAGGTTTTTTAGTCCCGTCTGAAAGGAACTGTTCAGGTACGCGTGGCGCAGGATACGCCGGTCGTCTTCGCCGTGCATGTTGATGTATTTTTCCAGCACGATTTTATCCTCGGTCAGCGTGCTGGTCTTATCGGTGCACAGCACGTCCATCTCGCCAAAGGTCTGTATTGCGCCCAGCGTACGGACGATCACCTTATGTTTGGACATCACCACGGCGCCTTTGGCCAGCGTCGACGTCATGATGACCGGCAGCATCTCGGGCGTTAGGCCCACGGCGATGCTGACGGCAAACAGCAGCGCGCTGGGCCATTCGCCTTTGGCCACGCCGTTGATGACAAACACGATGGGCACAATGACCAGCATCATACGCACCAGCAAACGGCTGACCGCGTCGACGCCGCGCTCAAAGCTGGTTTTGGATCGATCGCCGGACAGCGATTTGGCCATCGATCCAAAATAAGTGTTATTGCCGGTGGCCAGCGCCACCGCCTTGGCGCTGCCGCTTATCATGTTGGAGCCCATAAAGCCGATGTTGGGTAGATCGGTTAACGCATCGTCGGGGCCTTCGCTGATGACGCTAAACTTTTCCACCGGGTTGGATTCGCCGGTCAGCGCCGCCTGGGCGATAAAAGCGTCTTTTGTGAACAAAAACCGTACGTCGGCCGGCAGCATGTCGCCGGCCGAGAGCCGAATGATATCGCCGGGCACCACTTCGTCCATCGGGATTTGGGTCAGCAGCCCGTCACGCCAGACGTCGGCTTTGTTGGAGATCATCTGGGAGAGCTTCTGGGCGGCGGCGTTGGAACGCTGGCTCTGCACAAAGCCCACCAGACCCGACACCAGCACCAGCGCCAGTATGATGGTCACCGTCAGATAATCGGGCTTGGCCGACGCGACGACGTCGGTAAAGTACGTAATGGCGGCGATGAGCAGCAAAATTACATTAAACGGGTTGATGGTGGCGTCGCGCAGCCGGTGCAGCGCCGTATCCTTACGCCCGGCGGTAATGACGTTTTTGCCGTACTCGTCCTGGCGTTGCAGCGCCTCTTGCTGGGTTAGGCCCGCCGATGTGACGGCCAGTTGCACCAGCAGCTGCTTTTCCGGCAACGCTGCCCATTGGCGCAACTGGGTCTCGGTGTTGCGCTTGTTTTTTTGAATCCGGTTGCCCGCGCGGCTTGTGCTGAAGAAGTTCATCGGAATCAGTCCTTTCTCCGTTAGGATTCCCCAGCAAAAAGCACAATATGGCAACAAAAAAGCCGCCTCAGCAGGCGGCGGCACAGGTAGTCAATCCATCAGCATAGACGCACAATGGACGACCGCCCGCAGTATGTGCCGGCGCACTGGTCTGTGGTTTTCGACGGGGTGTTAAAGCCTGTCTTAAGACCTCGTGGGTTACTGTCCACTGTCTCACTCCCTGTTACGGTATTGCGCTGTGCTGTGATAGCTCTAGCCAGATCATGATATCATATGCCGACGGCAAAAGCAATTTTTGGCATTGATTGCGCCGATGGGCGTATCAAACCGGCGCGGCCGGGCGGGGCGGTAGAAAAAAGGCACAGCCGTTCCCATCCATACATGCAAAACACGGCGGCGCAGCCGGCAAATGCGAGGATGCACTTTTCTTGTACGAAAAAAGCCTTGACTAGGCAAGGCTTTTTATCTTTGGGCTATATTGGCAAATCGGCGCAGGGATCCCCGCACCCATGCGGCAGAGGTTATGCTCATTGTCTGCGTATCAAAATACCTTTCATAAATTCAGTTTCGTTATGTGTTTGATATATAATTCGTTTTTCTTCCTCGGAGCAATGAACTAATATTTTGATCTCAGAATCTCTTTTGCCCAAATCTACGGTACACATGATTGCGTCCACACCGACAGATTGATCAGTACCTTTCCAAACGTCAATTCCACCACCATCCATGGAAGAGGTATCCTTCAAATAACCGTAATCAACCTTATAGATAAAATCGGGATACGTTGGATGAGTCGTGTCTTTTGGCCTGTCAATCACTATTTGCGAAGCACTCACCAATTTATCAATGGCATCCCAAAATTCATTATTAATATCCATGTTTCATCCCATCCAATATAAACAATTTTTATTTGTTTTCTTTCACAATCTCACATCGGAAACCATTATAGCATATGGAATGAAATGTTGTGATGCAATATGAAATGATGACTTTACGGCCATTGTGAATTTTTTTGCTGACGCAAAACGTGAAATGAAATTTGCCCTTATGTGCCGCAGCATATTTTAGATTTGCGTTAACAAATACTCCACAGCAAAACTACTTCATCTATCCACAAGGCAAATTTCATCAAAAAAGCCTCATTCCGAAGAATGAGGCTTTTTGGAGGCACCACCCAGATTTGAACTGGGGCATACAAGTTTTGCAGACTCGCGCCTTACCACTTGGCTATGGTGCCGAATAAAATGGAGCGGAAGACGAGACTCGAACTCGCAACCTTCGCCATGGCAAGGCGACGCTCTAGCCATTGAGCTACTCCCGCATCAAAACCGCTCGGATAACCCGGTGTGCCGGATCGTTTTGCCGCCCGTCGAGCTATCCGGGCGCAACTGGTGGGAACAATAGGACTCGAACCTATGACCTTTCGGATGTAAGCCGAATGCTCAAACCAACTGAGCCATGCTCCCAGGCACCGTTACGCACGAGTTATTATAGGAAAAAAAACCATCCTTGTCAACCCTGAAATTTGCATATGCCGGCGGTGCGATACCGCCGCCCATCCGGCGCGGTCTGTTTCGATCCAACCTTTCGAACTACTGCGCCGGGGTCTTTGCCGCCTGCCGGCGCTGCCGCGCCTGTCTGCGCGAAAACTCGCATCCACAATAATCCTGCCGGTACAGCCCGTATTGGGCCGAAAGCTCCACCGAGCGCCGGTAGCCGCCGCGCTTTTTAAAATCCGCCGGCAGATAGGCCACGCCGTATTCATCGGCCAGGCGCCGTCCGATGTTATCCAGCACCGCGGCGTCCTTATGCGGGCTGATGCTCAGCGTCGTAGTGAAGTAATCAAACCCGCCCTCGGCGGCGGCTTTTGCCGTACGTTGCAGCCGCAGCGCGTAGCAGGCGGCGCAGCGTGCGCCGCCCTCGGGCTCTTCTTCCCGCCCCCGGGCCAGCCGGTCAAACGCTTCGGGCTCATACGCCCCCTCCAGCAGCGCCACCGGGTAAGGCAGCGTCAGCGCGTCCAGCAGCGTGCGTTGCTCGGCCAGGCGCCGGTCATGCTCCTGGCGGGGAGCAATGTTGGGGTTATCGTACAGCAGCGTAATGCGGAAATAGCGCGTCAGATATTCCAGCACGTAGCTGCTGCAGGGCGCGCAGCAGCTGTGCAGCAGCAGCGACGGCGTCGTTTTCTGGTCCGTCAGCCGCCGCAACACATCGTCCAGCTCTTTTTGCAGGTTTGGTTTTTGATGCGGTTGCATGTATGAGTTCCCCTTTAGCGGTCTACACTGTACCCGGAGGTGATTGCATGGCGTTTGAGCTGAAAGATCCGCAGATGCAGCAATATTTCGATTCCCTGCCTGCCTACATCCAGGAAACCATCGCCCAGGCAGGTCCCCAGTTTGACTCGCTGCAGCAGCTGGAGCAGATGGCCCAGCATTTGCTGGAAAAGAGTACTTGACATACGCAGGCGGCCGGATAAATCCCGCTTGCCCCGGCAGCCGCCGCGCAAAGGATTCAACGACGCGAGACGCACACACAACAAGCCCAAAGGAAGCGCTGCCCGGCGCTTCCTTTGCTTGTCAAAGAAGTGCTGCGGTCTTTTTGCAACAAGCTGTTCGCTTCGATAAACCGTCATGAAAGCGAAGGGTTATCAAGTGGAAGCAACGGGAACCCGTTGTTTCCAGCGCCTCGCGCACAGGTCGCTCGGCCAGGAAAAATACTTTTATAACACCAAAGCCAGACCATAAAGGATTTTTCGACAATCTTAGGAAGCGCTGCCCGGCGCTTCCTTTGCCTATGGGCCGGCTGCTATCCCTTGCGGCGCAGGCCGTACCAGAGGAGAAAGACGCCCAGCGCGAGGCATAGCGCCGCCATCGTCAGCCCCTTGGCCAGCGCGGGCAGCAGCGTGCGCAGCACCAGATAGCCGCCCAACGCGATTAAGCCGCCGGCAACCCATAGGATGCCCCGGTTTTGGCCGGTAAAGCCGCCGCGACCCTGGGCGTCGGGCAGACCAAAGGCCAGTATCACATACAGCGCGCCCACCGGCACGATGCTGGTCAGCAACGCCGCCACGACCCAGATGACGCGCATCAGGTCGGCCCGCATGTTAAAATAGTCGGCCATACCCTGGCATACGCCGGCAATAACCTTTTTATCGCCCTTGCGCAATTCTTTTTGCTGCATATTCTTCCTCCTTAAGGCGTCATGCCTTGTGTTAGCGCCGGCCACAGCTGCTGTTGCTGCTGGCCGGACGCCAGCCGCCAAACGGCCCCGCCGGCCAGCTGATATTTTTGCACCAGCTGCGCTTTTAGCGCCATCGACGCGGCGTCGTCCATCCATATCCGGTGCAGGTTATCCTGCGTGTCGATAAAGCGGTAGCCCGGCACCTGCCACTCGTCGGAGACGGCGCCTTTGTCCAGCCACTGCTTGACTTGCACACGGCCCTCGCCGGTGTCGTACCCGTCCTCGGCCAGCAGCTGGTTTACCCGTGCCGGCGTGACGCTCTCGCGGCGCGGTTTTTCGCTGCCGGCGCTTACGCTGCCATCGTCCTGTATCTGTGCCGGCGCCGTGTATTCCCGCCCGTAAAACGGGAACCCCATCAGCAGCTTATCCGAAGGCACGCTGGCCAGCGTCGCCTGCAGTTTTTCCTCGACCCAGCCGTAGGGCGCCACCGGCTCGGTCTCGGCGTCGTACGTCATCACGGCCACATAGTCGCACACCTGCGCCAGCGCGCCGCGGTCATAGCACTGATACCAGTTTCCCGGATCGTCGTAGGGCAGCGGCACCGTCACACACACCGACACCACCACGTTCGCCGGGAAGGCGGCTTTGCAGGCGGCGATAAAGGCCGTGTATTGGGATGCGTCGGCGGGATCCATCTTTTCAAAATCGAAGTTGATGCCGTCCAAATGATATTTTTCAATTTCTTGCACCATCCGCGTGATGAAAGCGGCCTGTTTGTCGGCATCGGTGACCACCTGCTTGGATAGCGCCGGCGTAAAGCTGACCGCCGTAGCCCACACGGCAATGCCTTTTTCGCGGGCGGCGGCCGTATATCCTGCCGGGTCCCATTTGGAATAGCCCAACTCGGCCAAATCACGCAGCGCCGCTTCGCCTTCGTCATCCTCTACGTAATACCAGGTGGGCGCGAGTACGGTGACGCCGTCGGGCACGTCGTCCAGCGTAAGCGGCCGGTACTGCCACGCCAGCAGCGTGGGCTGCCAGCCGGCGGCGTGGGGTACGATGTTGTCCTGCCAGGAGGGCGCCGGCGACGCGGTGGGCTGCGCGGGCCCTTGCGCGGCAATGTCGCGGCTAAACGCCATAAGCCCAAACCCGCTCTTAACCCATGCGGACAGGCGAAAGCGTTGCTGTATCGGCGTAACGCCACGGGCCATGTCCGCCTGCAGCAGCAGGCAGCACACGATGCCCAGCGTGCACAGCACAGTCCATTTCTCGATAACACGGCGCATCTTCTGTCCCATCCCGTCCCCTTTCACGGCATATTTTTTGCTACTCTACCCAGCTCCGGCAAAAAGTGGCGGGTAAACTCTAGGCTTGGCTGGCCCGGGCGCTTTGGGCGCCGGCCAAATAACCGGTGGAAAAAGCCAATTGCAGGTTAAACCCGCCGGTTAAGGCGTCCACATCCAACAGCTCCCCGGCAAAATAGAGGCCCGGCAGCACCCGCGACTGCAACGTAGACGGGTCTACCTGCTGGCAGGCCACGCCGCCGCGGGTGATGACCGCCTCGTCCCAGCCGCGCAAACCCGTCGGCGTCAGCGCCAGGCTCTTTATCGTTTCGCCCAGCAGACGGCGCTGGGCGCGGGTAATCTGGTGGCAGGGCGCCTCGGGCGCAATGGCGCACAGCTCCAGCACCGGCCGCACCATACGCTGGGGCAACAGCGCCGGCAGCGTATTGGCAATCTGCCGGTTGGCGTTCTCGTCCAGATCGCGCAGCAGCCGCTGATCCAGCCGTGTCTCGTCCAGGCCCGGCTTCATGTCCAGCCGCAGCGAAAATTCGTCGATGGGCTGGCCGCTGATGGTGGCGCTGGCCGTCAGCACCAGCGGGCCGCTGACGCCAAAGTGCGTAAAGAGCATCTCGCCGATGTCTTCAAATATCCGCTTACCCCGCCGGTAAAGCCCCAGGCGCACATTTTTAAGGGCCAGCCCCTGTAGCTGGGCCACCCACGGTTCTTGAATCACGATGGGCACCAGCGAAGGCGTGCAGTCGGTGACAACGTGCCCGTTTTGGGCGGCCATCCGGTGGCCGTCGCCGTCGGAACCAGTCACGGCGTAGGACAGGCCGCCGGTGGCCAGTACCACGGCTTTGGCGGCAACGGTCTCGCCGCCGGCCAGCGTTACGCCGGATACGCGGCCCTCGTCGCACTGCAGCGCCGCCACGCGGCTGTGCAGCCGCACCTGGGCGCCGTATTGCGCCAGCGCCCGCGTCAGCGCGCGGTTGATGTCGCTGGCATGATCGGATTGCGGGAACACGCGTCCGCCGCGCTCGGTTTTAAGCGGCACGCCCAGCTCCTGCACCATCCGCATCAGCGCGCGGTTATCCAGCGTCGCGTAGGCGCTGTACAAAAAACGGCCGTTGCGCACCGTGTTGCGCATCAGCTCGTCTCTGTCGCAATCGTTGGTCAGGTTGCAGCGGCCCTTGCCGGTGATGTAGAGCTTTTTGCCCAGCTTTTCATTGCGCTCCAGCAGCAGCGTGCGTGCGCCGTGCTGTGCGGCGCAAATGGCGGCCATCATGCCGGCGGCGCCGCCGCCCACCACCACTACGTCATACTTACAATCCGTCATATTACAGCTCGTTTTTACTCTTTTCCAGGTAAACGTCGGACTCCTCCCAGATGCCTTCCAGCTGGGCGAAGTTTTTGGCCACCACGTCCCGCTTGCATTGGGAGATGGCTACAATCAGCGCGTTGGCGATGGAAAATGCCGCCACCGGTGAATCGACGAACGTGGCGATGTTGCTGCGCGCCGTCAGCAGATAGTCCGCATGCAGCCCCAGCGGCGAAGACGTCGAGTCGGTAATGGCCACCAGCTTGGCGCCGCGGTTTTTGGCAAAGTCCAAGCCCTCCATCGTGCGCTTGGAATAGCGCGGAAATGAAATGCCGATAAGGGCGTCCTGCGGGCCGATGTGCACCAGCTGTTCCAAAATATCGTTAATGCCCGACGTAACCACGACGATGTTATCCATCATATAGCTTAAGTAATAGCCCAGGAACTGGGCCAGCGGTGCAGAGCTGCGCCGGCCCATGATGTAAATCTTGCGGGCGGCGCAGAGCTCGTCCACCACGCGTTCAAACACGCCGGCGTCTATCTCCTCGGTGGTATAGCGCAGGTTGTTGATGTCGGCCTTGAGCACGGTTTTCAGCACGTTGGCACAGGTCATGTCCGACGTCATCTCCATGCGCTGCAGCGTAGTCAGCTTGTTGCGCACCTTGTCCTGCAGCGCGCGCTGCAGCTGCGGGTAGCCTTCGTACCCCAAGTTCATGGCGAAACGCACCACGGTGGATTCGGAAAC
This sequence comes from Eubacteriales bacterium, assembly GCA_028709505.1. Taxonomy (GTDB): domain Bacteria; phylum Bacillota; class Clostridia; order Christensenellales; family UMGS416; genus STF2-111. The sequence goes on along the minus strand of JAQVWW010000017.1, from coordinate 416 downwards.
CCCTACCGTATCGCCCAGCTGCAACGCCGTCATGTAGGCGGCCTTGTCATAGGTGGTCAGGATAAACTGCGCGATGCGTTTGTGGCCTTTGCTCATCGATGTGTGCGCGGCGTTGATACGCTGCGCCAAGTCGCGTGCTTCCTGCATACCCGGTACTCCTTGCCTTGTGCCAAATATCCTCTTTTGCGATAACCGCTGTACGCAGCGCAAAACTTTGCACGCCTGCATAAGCGGAGAACTCGGCATTATTGTACCACGCGGGCGCACGAATTTCCACCTTCTTATGAAAGGACACCCACCGGCATCCTGCATTTTAAAAGCCGCGGTTATGTCCGCGGCTTGAGGCTTCCAACGAGCTGCCGTTGGCCCAAATCCATCTTAGAAAAGCATCCGGCTACGCAGTAAAAGGCGCCCCG
>JAQVWW010000016.1 GCA_028709505.1 Eubacteriales bacterium | reverse complement strand
TTTTTTGCTTCCTCTACGCTGGACAAATAGGCATCCATATCGGCCTTCTTATCAAACGCCGTGGCGTAGATGCGCTGCAGCATCTTGTTTTTTTCGCTGCCGCGCCAGTAGGCGCCGGCAACGGACATCAGCTTGAAGGCTTTTATCATGCCGGTGGATGTTAGGTGCGGGCCGGCGCACAAGTCCACAAAGTCGCCCTGACGATAGAACGAAATCACGGCGTCTTCGGGCAGGTCTTGGATAAGCTCCACCTTATACGGCTCGTCCTTTTGACGCAGGAAGGCGATGGCCTCGGCCCGCGGCAGCGTAAAGCGCTCCAGCGGCAGGTCGGCCTTGATAATCTTTTTCATCTCGGCCTCGATGGCGTCAAAATCGCCGAGGCTGAACGTGCGCTGCGTATCAAAATCGTAATAAAAGCCGGTTTCGGTGGCCGGGCCGATGGCCAGCTTCACATCGGGGAACAGCGCTTTGACAGCGTGAGCCATCACGTGCGATGCCGTATGGCGGTACACGCGCTTTCCGGCCTCGTCGGCAAATGTCAGCGCCTGCAGCGTGCAGTCCTGCGTAAGGGGCGTATCGACGGCGCTTACGACGCCGTCTATCTGCACCGCCAGCGTGCTGCGCGCCAGGCCGGCGCTGATTTCCCGCAAAAAATCGATGGCCTTGACGCCGGGCTGGCATTCTTTTTGAGAACCGTCCTTAAGCGTAATTATCATAGTTCCTATCTCCTTTATATAAATAAAAAACCGCCCCTCTATCTAACAAGATAAAGGGGCGGAGTGATTCCGCGGTTCCACCCTTCTTTGGGCTCAAAACGCTGTAACGGGCGTACCCAAATGCTCGGGAGGCGGTCTTCGCTCCTCCATCGACGCAGGGCGCTTGCAGCTGATGCGCCCCTCTCTGCCGCGTGACAAAAGAGGTACTCTTCTCCGTCATCGTCACCTTTTTTATATCATAGTGCAGTAGGCAACGGTTGTCAAGCGCCGCAGCGGATTCTTTTTTGCGCTGTCGCAGATCTCCCCATCGGCTCTGGAAAGCCAAAAAGGCCATGCGTAAGCCAGAGCGCTCGCAGCTGCGCCGGATGCGTCATTCTATGCAAAACGCGGACCGCGCGTTCGGCTGCGCACGGCGACGCTCGGCAATTTGGGTTACGCAAGATGTGGGATGTGCTATAATATGGATAGTAAAGCATACTGCACTGCCGGGAGGATAACATGCACATTCTGGGAATTGGTTTTAGCCACAGGAAAAACGGCAACTGCGCAAATTGCCTGCGCTTTTGTCTGCGGGAAATGGAGATTCTCGGCCATACAGTCGAAGAGATTTCTATTAGCGATTTCGCCATCAGCCCGTGTTGCGACGAGGATTACCGCTGCTTTGAAGGGGCGCCCTGCCCAAAGAGAGACGGCATGGAGGATGTGTTGCGCAGATGCGCCGCGGCGGATCAAGATGCGCCGCGGCGGATCAAATTCTATTGGCGTTACCCACGTACCGGGGGCATTTACCCGCCGCCTATTTTGCCTTTTCGGAGAGGCTGGAGGGCTTTGCCCAACAGAAGATAAATTTTGACGACGTTTTGTTTTGCAAAGCAAACGTACTGCTGATTGGCAACATTTCCGCCGGTGCCGATCGAGCGTTGCACGAAATTCTTTCGGACTTTATGGGCAAGCCTTTTGGCCCCGAGTCGATACTGCTTTCTTCCCGGGAATATGGCAAAAAATCCATCGCCGGCGACCTGACGCAGGACGATCGCGTGCGAGAAAGGCTGCAGAAGTTTAGCAAGGATGTTTTAAAAAGAGGATAGCGCAAAAATTTTGCGTATCTTTAAAAGGGCGCCGGCCACTGCGTGCGGCGTAGGGTTGTGAAAAAAAGAGCCCCTCTGGTCCATCCGGGCAAATGAAAACGGCCCTCCGCCGTGACGGGGGGCCGTCTGTTTTTTTACTATCAGCCTGAGGGCTGTCCCTCTAGCTTAATCCATCCGCCGCCCGAAGGGTTCGTCGCCGTCCATTGGGCGTCGGAGCTGGGATAGGCGCATACATAGAGCTGCCCCTCATAATAATACAGATCGCCCAGCTTAGGCTGCTTATCGTAATTCCATGTTCGCCCGTTGTTATCGCTCTGGGTCAATATTGTGGCGCTGGGATCCAACTTCAGCATGCCAGTCTGCTGTGAGAGGAGAATATCGGCGACCCCCGCATCGTGGCTGACGTATTGCCTGGTGATCTGCACGTAGATTCCGCTCTCATCCTGGTATACGCCGCCGTTTTCCAGCTGCTTCCCCCAGCCGTCTCTGGCTTCCTTCTTTACGCCGGACCAGTCGGCGGTCAAATACACCGATCGCCCGTTCGGGTCGGTGAACAGGACGTCGCCAACGTTATAGTCACGGTCGGGATCATACACGGCCGGACCCGGGGGGGTCGGGGTAGGTGCAGGGCCGCCGCCGCCGGTGCCGGGATCGATCTCGTCGCCTTCGCCGCCGCCGTGGGCGCTACAGACCACATGCCCTTCTTCAATGCTATAGCTGCCGCCGGCGGGACACTGGATAAGGGACGTGGTGCCAATGACATTGTCATAATTGCCGGCCAGAATGTCCGATAGCGTAGATTCAGGATACAGAATTTGTATGTACTGATAATAACGCTGCAGTGCCAGCCGGTTCGTGCGGCACACTTCAGCCTGTGATTTGCCAATATAGCCATTTACCGAGGGGACCGAGACCGAAGCGAGTATGCTTAAAATAGCAACTACGACAATGAGCTCGATTAAAGTAAAGCCTCTGCGGTTTTTGGCATCTCTTTTTTGGCTTTTCCATCGTCTTGTCATGCAAACGGCCTCTCCTTCCTATCCTGCTGCCCGCCTCGTAAAAAGCGAGCGCGTAAACGCTTTGAAACACAGATTACCGGTAAACATTGTCAATTCGCCTTATTATATCCATCTTATGTGTGGTTTGCACTTTTGTCAATATATTTTACTAATGACGGCGCCGAAATTAAAAAAAGGGAGAAATCCTTGCCCGATTTCCCCCCGTATATCCGTTTTTTACCGCGCCTCGCGATCGTACGGCAGCGACAATGCCGCCGGAGCGCCGTCGTTTCGCCGCCCGCCCGGCCGACCGGTGCCGAATATCATCACCAGCAACGTCAGCAGATACGGCAACATGTTAAACAGTTGCGTCGGGATGCTGATGCCCACCGCCTGCAGCCGCAGGCCCAGTATACCCACCAAGCCAAACAGGTAGGACCCCAGCAGCGCCCGGCCGGGACGCCAGCGTGCGAAAATGACCAGCGCCACAGCAATCCATCCCTGCCCCGCCGAGATATTTTCCATCCAGATATTGTTGTAAGCCAGCGTCAGAAACGCGCCGGCCAGGCCGGCCAGCACACCGCCGAATATCGAGCATCCGTACTGGATGGCGAACACGTTGACGCCGGCTGCGTCGGTGGCGGCGGGGTTTTCACCGGCACTGCGGATTTTAAGCCCCAGAGACGTCTTTTCCAACACGAACCATATGGCCAGCACCAGCAGCAGGCTGACGTACACCAGCATCGTCTGGTTAAACAAGATGGGCCCTATCACCGGAATCTGCGAAAGACCGGGGATGGCTACGTTGCGAAACAACGTTTCGGTCAGCACGCCCACGTAATCCTTGCCGACAAACGCCGAAAGGCCGGTGCCGAATATGGTCAGCGCCAAGCCGCTGACCACCTGGTTGGCCTTAAGGGTAATGCAAAGCACCGCGTGGATGGCGGCCATAAGCCCGCCGGCCACCATGGCCACCAGCGCCGCCACCAGCAGGCTGTGGCTCTGTACCGCAGCAATGTACCCGGTCACGGCGCCCACCAGCATCATGCCTTCGACGCCCAGGTTGAGGATACCGGCCTTTTCCGAGACGATCTCGCCCAGAGATGCCAATAGATACGTGGTGCCCGCCGCTACCATGGCGCCTAGCATGGCAATAATCATCGTCATATCCATGGCTATTCCCTTCCCTTCCCGGCCGACAGAGCCTTGGATTTACGCCGCTGGCGGAACGTGTCCACATCGATGAGGACGCCGCCGATACGGATTTTGTAGCGGGTTAAAACATCAAACCCCAGTACCGAAAAGAGCAAAATACCCTGTATCATCGTGGCAATGGCGCTGGGAATGCCCTCGGTCTGGGCATAGCCGCCGCCGTTGTTAAGCCCGGCCATGAACAGCGACATGACAATAACGCCCCACGGATTGAGCCGTGACAACCATGCAATGATGACCGCAGTAAAGCCCATGCCGTTGGTCAGGTTCACGTCCAGCCGATGCGCCCGCCCGGCAAATTCCACCATGCCGGCCAGGCCGCAAATGGCGCCGGATACCACCAGCACCAGCACAATGTTCTTTTTCACGTCAATGCCGGCATAGGCTGCCGCCTTGGCGCTTTCGCCGGTGACGCGGATTTCGTAGCCCCAGCGGTTGCGCGCCACAACAAACCAGTAGACCGCCACCAGAATGACGGCAAGCAGCAGGCCCAGATGGATACCGGTATTCCCCCAGGAGGGCAGCCAGCCCTGGGCCGGCAGCACGGGCGCCATTGGAAACCCCTTGCTTTGGGGATCACGCCAGGGGCCCAGCACCAGCGCGTGCACGAGCTTTAGCGCAATGTAGTTGAGCATCAGCGTGGTGATGGTCTCATTGGTGCGCAGATACGCCTTGGGCAGACCGGCTATGGCCCCCCACAGCATGCCAGCCGCAATGGATACGACGGCCATCAGCAATACCAACGGCAACGCCGGCAAATTTGGAAAATAGATAGCGACACCCGCCGCGCCAATTGCGCCCGCCGCCATCTGGCCTTCAGCACCGATGTTCCACAGCTTCATCTTAAACGCCAAAGACACGCCAATGGACAGAATAATAAGCGGAATACCCGCCTTAATGGTGTCGGTTACGCCGTAGTTAGAAAAGAAAGGCTGCACAAACAGGCTGTATAGAATACTACCTGCCTGCCGCGGGCTTTTGCCCACCACAAACAGCAACAGCATTGTGACCAGCACCGCGAATGCGATGGACACGATACGGATGGCCAGAACGCCGCCCGATGTGCCGGCCGAGCGTTTTTCAAAAGTGAGAAACCGCTTCAATTTTCGCTACCTCCTCCGGCGTTGTGCCCATCATCATCATACCGATGGTACCGATGCGCGCCTGGGCCTTATCGACAATGCCCATCACCCGCCCGCGGTACAGCACCAGGATGCGGTCGCTATATTTAAGCAGCGCGTCCAGATCTTCGGACAGCAACAGCACGCCGGCGCCGCGGTCCCGCTCGCGCAGCAGCAGCGTATAGATAAGTTCTGTGGCGCCGATATCCAGGCCGCGCACCGGGTAGGCGGCGACGATGACGCTGGGCGATAAAGCCAGTTCCCGCGCCAGCACCACTTTTTGCAGGTTGCCGCCGGACATCAGGCGCACCGGCGCCTTTTTGTTGCCCACAGCGATTTCGTACTGTTCGATGGCCTGGTCTACCTTTTCGGCCATGCGCGCGTAGTGGATGCCCGTGACGGTGTTGTTCTCGGCATTCCAATAGCTGCGCAGCAGCAGGTTGTCGGCCAGGTTCATGTTGCCCACCAGGCCGGTGTCCATCCGGTCTTCGGGCACAAAGGCCAGCCCTTTATCGATGCGGGCGCGTACCGACGCGCAGGTGACATCGGCGTCCCCCAACAACACCTGGCCGGACTGGATGCCGCGGATACCGCTTACGGCCTCGGCCAGCTCGCGCTGACCGTTGCCGGCCACGCCGGCCACGCCCAGAATCTCGCCGCTATGCAGCGTGAAGCTTAAGCCATCCACCGCCTGCACGCCTTTAAAGCCCCGCACAAAGAGGTCTTTTACCTCCAGCACCGCGGCTGCGGCTTTCCCGGCGGGCACTTTGCCGTCCAGCCGAATATTCTCGGACATCATCATGCCGGTTAGGCTTTGGTAGCTGATTTCCTCGCCTTGCGCAATGCCCGAAAGCTTGCCCTGGCGCATGACTGTCACGCGGTGGGCCACGTCGCACACTTCCACCAGCTTGTGGGTGATGATGATGATGGTGCAGCCGTTTTTGGCCATCTCGCGTAGCGTATCGAAAAGACGCGTGCTCTCCTGCGGCGTGAGCACCGCCGTCGGTTCATCCAAAATTAAAATGCGGGCGTTGCGGTAGAGCATCTTTAAAATCTCCACTCGCTGCTGTTCGCCCACCGAAAGCTGCCAGACGTATGCGCTCATGTCCAGCTCGATGTCGTTGGCTTCCGCCACAGCGGTAATATCCCGCGCAATGTTCTTCTTATTTACAAAAAAACGGGTGTTCTCGTGGCCCAACGCCACGTTTTCAGCCACGGTGAAATTTTCCACCAGCTTAAAGTGCTGGTGTATCATGCCGATTCCCGCTTTGATGGCGTCGGCCGGGCTATGAAACTCCACCCGGTTGCCTTCGATGATCATTTCGCCCTTATCCTGGCGATACAGCCCCGCCAAAATGTTCATCAGTGTCGATTTTCCCGCACCGTTTTCGCCCAGCAGCGCATGGATTTCGCCTTTATATGCGGTAAAATCCACATTTTCGTTGGCCATAACGCCCGGGAATGCTTTGGTAATGCCTTTTAAAACTACCGTGGGTTCGGGCATATTGTGTTCCCCTTTGCTTGTTGCTTGTTGCTTATTGGCCGGCAGACGGCACAAAATCCCCCGGCCTAGACCTGCGGGGCAAGGATCCATGGATAAACTGCCGCTTTATGCGGCAGCCCTACGAGCCAGTTGAAAATCACTACGTTTTAAGCTGCCGTAATCGGCAGCTGATATAGTCGGTTCAGAAATAGCTACGCTCGAGGCTGCCGCACGCGGCAGCTGATAAGCCGGTTTGAAATATTTGCGTTAAGAGTAATTCTATAACCAATCCATCGATATTTTGCTATAAAACCGCCCTAACCTTATCGTAACCTCTTGCGCGGATGCTTTCAAGACTATTTGCTTTAAAATTGCCGCATAAAGCGGCAATTTCTTTTTTCGATTCTCTTTTTGGTTCTCTCAACTTATCTGTTTTAACATTTGCCACAACGCGGGAATCTTTTCCCCGGATACTGCAGGCCATCTGGTTTGGGATTGCCGCTTTATGCGGCAATCTTTTTTCTGGCTACTGCAAGCCTATCTGGTTTGGGATTGCCGCTTTATGCGGCAATCTTTTTTCCGGATACTGCAAGCCTATCTGGTTTGGGATTGCCGCATAACGCGGCAATCTTTTCCCCGGATACTGCAAGCCTATCTGGTTTGGGATTGCCGCATAACGCGGCAATCCCTTACAGACAATTTCAGTTTAATTGCTTTCGGTGCTGCCCACGACGCCTTCGACGAACCAGGAGAAGCTCTCCAACTCGTCATCGGTCATGTTCTGGCCTTCGGCCACCTTAACGGTGCCGTCCTGGCCTACGATGGGGCCGTTGAATATGTCCCAGTCGCCCGAGATGATAAGATCCTGCTTTTCCTTGATGAGGGTTTTGGTCTCTTCGGTGACCGACGGGCCAAAAGTATCGAGCTTGACGATACCGTCGGCCATGCCGCCCCAGTAACGACCGCCTTCAAATTTGCCTTCCATGGCGGCGGTGATGGTATCGGTATAGTACTTTTCAAAGTCCCACACCGGGCCGGTCAGATAGCCGTTAGGCGCTTTGCTGGCCATGGAGCTATGGTAGCCGGTGGCGAAGGCGCCGACGGCTTCGGCAGCCACGACGGGAGCGGTGCTGTCCTGATGCTGGGCGATCACATCGCAGCCCGAGGACAGCAGCGATTCAGCGGCCTGCTTCTCTATTGAGGCGTCAATCCAGGTGTTGGTCCACACGACGTTGACGGTGGCCTCGGGGTTCACAGAACGCACACCCAACGTAAAGGCGTTGATGCCGCGGATGCATTCGGCAATGGGCATGGCGGCCACATAGCCGATTTTATTGGTCTGGGTGGCCTTGCCGGCGGCAATGCCGGTCAGATACCGCGTCTGATACATACGGCCCATGTAAGTGCCCATGTTATCGGCGGTCTTGTAGCCTGAGAAGTGCATGAATTTCACATCGGGATACTTCTCTGCCATCTCCAGCGTGTAGTCCATATGGCCAAAGCTGGTGGTAAAAATGAGTTTGCAGCCCTTTTTAACGAGGTTCTCAATCTGGGCGGCGCACTCGGCGCTCTCGGGCACGTTCTCGATGGCGTAGGTGGTGATGCCCAGCTTTTCCTCGACGGCATTGCGGGCCAGGTCATGCATGTACGTGAAGCCTTCGTCGCCCACCGGGCCCACATAGATGAAGCCCACCTTGAAGTCCTTGTTGCCTTCGCTCTGACAGCCGGCCATGGTCAGGCACAGGGCCGTCACAAACAGGACGCTGAGCAGTACTGAGAGAAATTTTTTCATGTGTTTCTCCTCCGTAAAATAAGAAATGCCTTTATCAGTCAACGAAAGTAATGCTTTCGTTGTCCACCGATTGAATGCGGGCCAGCGATTCCACCTTCACGCCCTGGGCGCGCAGCAGCTGCCCGCCGCTCTGATAAGCTTTTTCGATGACGATGCCCAGCCCGCTTAACTGCGCGCCTGCCTGGTCAACCAGGCTTATCATCCCCTGGGCTGCTTCGCCCAGCGCCAGAAAGTCGTCCACGATGAGTACATGATCTTCCGGCATAATATACTTCTTAGAGACAGTCATCGTATAGTCAATATTTTTCGTGTACGAATGTACGCGAGCCTGGTAAAACGTATCGGCGCCGCTGTTGCTGCCCCGCTGCTTTTTGGCAAAGACCAGCGGCACATCCAGCCGCAGCGCCACCAGCACGCCAAAGGCGATGCCCGACGCCTCGATGGTCAACACTTTGGATATGGGCTTGCCGGCAAAGCGCCGGACAAATTCCCGGGCAATTTCATCGGCCAGCCGCACGTCTATCATGTGGTTTAAGAAATCTCCCACTTTGATGATGCCGCCGGGTAACACTTGCCCCTGTTCCAAAATGCGCTGTTTCAAAAGTTCCATAAAGCTCCCCGTTCCGCATGGCAAACGGTATTTATCAATATGCTGATATGATAATGCAGTGCGGCAAAAAAAGCAACCTAAAAACCGAACAATTATCAGTTTATTTTTTAGATTGTTTATATTATTTGCATTTTATCGGTACAAATCGCTAAAATCCTTGGGTTTTTCGCAATACGGCTTGCCAAATATGTTCGTGAATCCGCTCGATGCTCTGGGCGGCATCGACGACCACAATGCGGTCGCTCTCCCGCTGGGCAAGCATGCCGTAGGCCAGCGACACCTTTTGCTGCAAATCCAGCCCCGCCAGCTCCAGCCGGTCCGGCGCGCTGCGCTTTTCGCTGCGGCGCAGCGATGAGGCGGCGCCCAGCGCCAGATAAAACGTCAAATCGGGCTGCAGGCCGTCCAGCGCCGGCTCGTTTATCCGGCGCACCAGGTCCTCACCCAGACCGCGTCCGTAAGCCTGATAGGCCAGGCTGGAGTCTAAAAACCGATCGCACAGCACGATATCGCCGCGCTGCAGCGCCGGGCGGATGACTTCGTATACGTGCTGAGAACGGGCGGCGGCATACAGCAGCGCTTCGGTGACCGGCGACATGGCCATGTTCTGTGGATCCAGCAACACCGTGCGTATCTGTTCGGCGATGGGACAGCCGCCGGGCTCGCGGGACAGCAACACCGCCCTGCACTGGGCCTGCAGCCTTTGGGCCAGCCGCTGCATCTGCGTCGTTTTACCGGCGCCGTCGGTTCCTTCAAATGTAATAAACAACCCCTTCATAGCCGGCCTACCCCCGCAGAATAAAGTCTGTCAGCTGCGCCGGCGTCGCCGCCACGCAGACCAAATTGTCGCCGGAAAACTCCCGCGCATCGGCTCCGCTCCAGCTGACGCCGGCAGCATCCAGCGCATTTTGCGCGCCACCCTCGATGTCGTGCTGCGTGTCGCCCACCATCAGCGCCGGCTGGTTCGCGCCGGCCAGCCGTAGCGCTTCGCCCACGATGGCGGCTTTCCCCACCACGCGGGC
>JAQVWW010000015.1 GCA_028709505.1 Eubacteriales bacterium | reverse complement strand
AAAATCAGCAAGATGGGCTGATCGCCAAGAAAACAGATTGCACAAGTAAACAACGAGGACGTACGCCGGCTTACGCGATTGCCGGCCGGTGCCCGGGCTGCTATAATCAGAGCCATAAAGGCGCCTTGCCGGCGCCGGTAAGCGAAAGGGCAACTATGGTCTATCTGGACAGCATCGTTTTTCCCAACCAGGACGCCGAGTGGAATTTTCGCATGGGGATCAAACGCACGTGCTACAACACGATGTATCCCTTTTTTACGCTGTCGCAGGCCGGGCTGGAGCGGTTGGACTTTGAAAGCATCACCATCCTGTACGGCGGCAACGGCTCGGGCAAAACCACGGCGCTCAATGTCATCGCCCAAAAGCTGGGCGTTGGCCGCAGCGCGCCGTTTAACTCTTCGAACTTTTTTCAAGACTATGTAAAGCTGTGCCAGGTACGGCTGGAGGAAAGCGTTCCGCCGCACAGCCGGGTGATCACCAGCGACGACGTGTTTGATTATATGCTGCATATCCGCAGCCTGAACGAGGGCATCGACCGCAAAAAGGAGATGCTGTTCGACGATCATTACGAGGCCCGGCATTCTACGTTCCGGTTACGATCGTTAGACGACTACGACACGCTGAAAAAGCGCAACAGCGCCCGGCGCAAAACCCAGTCGGCGTTTGTCCGCGAGCAGGTGATGCCCAACGTGCGCGAGCAATCCAACGGAGAAAGCGCCAGCTTCTACTTCCAGCAGCGCATAGAGGCCGACGCGCTCTATCTGCTGGACGAGCCGGAAAACAGCCTTTCGGCGGCCAAGCAGGTGGAGCTTGCCAAGTATTTGCAGGAATCTGCGCGGTATATGGCGTGTCAGCTGATCATCTCCACCCATTCGCCTTTTTTGCTGGCCATCCCCGGGGCAAAGATTTATGACCTGGACGCGCGGCCCGTGGATATCAAACGGTGGACACAGCTGGAGAATGTCCGCGTTTATCAGGATTTTTTTGCCCGGCACCAGCATGAGTTTGTACAGCACTAGGACCGGCTGGCTGTGCGCACAGCGGCAGCAAGATCCCTGCGGGTGACGCACGCTGCGTCGCCGGGCTTTTTGCGGCGCGGCCATCGCCGGACAGGACAATGCCAACTATTTTGCGGCGGCAATGGCGGCCCTGCCGGCGGCGCCGCACGATTCTATACGAGGGGTGAAGCAAGATGACGCAATGTATCGAAGAGCGGATTCGCACACTGTGCGGCACACTGAAGGCTCTCGCAGGCACAAACCTTGGCGAACTGCCCGGGTTTGAATATGTGCTGAGCGGGTTTAAGACGTCCAATACGCCGCCGCAGAGCGGCTGGCAGCCGGTCACGCCCGAAACCACCGTTACCGGCAAATGGCAGCACGCGTGGTTTCGCGGCAACGTGCATACGCCGGCGGCGGTGGACGGAAAAAAGCTGATAGCCCGGGTCAGCACGGGCATAGAGGACGGCTGGGACGCGCTGCGCCCGCAGGTGATGGTCTATCTGGACGGCACGCTGTATCAGGCGCTGGATGTGAACCACAGCGAGTTTACGCTGGAGTTTGATACGGATTACGACATGGCGCTCTATTTCTTTCTGGGCAGCGAGGTTCCCGCGGCACATCTGAAGATTTCGCTGGTGCTGGTGGATACGGAACTGGAATCGCTGTACTACGATTTCCAGGTGCCGCTGGACGCATGCAGCTGCATGGACCCTTCGGGCAACGACTACATCGCCATCATGAGGGTGCTGGGCCGCGCCGCCGGCCGGCTGAACCTCTGCGACACCGCCAGCCCCGCTTTTTTTGACAGCGTGCGCCAGGCCGCCGGCTATCTGCGTGAGGAACTGTACGGCCGCCTGGCCGGCAGCAGCGACGCGGTTGTCGACTGCATCGGGCATACCCATATCGATGTGGCGTGGTTGTGGCCGCTGTCCGTCACGCGGGAGAAGGCGCAGTGCAGTTTTGCCACGGTGCTGCGGCTGATGCGGGAGTATCCCGAGTATAAGTTCATGTCTTCGCAGCCGCAGCTGTATCAGTACGTGAAGGAAGACGATCCCGAACTGTATGAGCGGATTTGCCAGGCCATAAGGGAGGGCCGCTGGGAGGCCGAAGGCGCCATGTGGGTGGAGGCCGATTGCAACCTCATCAGCGGCGAGAGCATGGTCCGGCAGCTGCTGTACGGCAAGCGCTTTTTTCAACAGGAATTTGGCGTGGACAACCACATCCTGTGGCTGCCCGACGTATTTGGATACAGCGCCGCCCTGCCGCAAATTCTCAGGAAAAGCGGCGTAGACCGGTTTGTTACGTCCAAAATCAGCTGGAACGACCATAACCGCATGCCCTACGATACCTTCCTGTGGCAGGGCATCGACGGCACCGAAGTGTTTACCTACTTCCTGACGGCGCAGACGGCCCAGCGGGGCCAGGAACCTCCGACCATCACCACGTATGTGGGGCGCCTGACCCCTCAGGAAATCATCGGCGCCTGGCGCAGGTATCAGCAAAAGCACCTCAACGACCACGTGTTGGATACGTTTGGCTTTGGCGACGGCGGCGGCGGGCCGACCAAGCAGATGCTGGAGGTGCAGCGCCGGCTGTCCCACGGGTTGCCCGGCGTTCCGCAGACGGCCATCCGTACGGCGCACGAGTTTTTGGAGATCGCTTACGACAACTTTACCAGCAACTGCGCCCAGGATAAGGAGACGCCCCGCTGGGTGGGCGAGCTGTATCTGGAATTTCACCGCGGCACCTACACGACGATGGCCGCCAATAAGCGCGGCAACCGCAAAAGCGAGCTGCTGTATCAGAAGGCAGAAGGCCTGTCGGTGCTTGCCAACCTGCTGACAGGGGCGCCTTATCCGCAGCAGCGCCTTGGCGACGGCTGGCGAACCATACTGCTCAACCAGTTCCACGACATCATACCCGGCTCGTCCATTCTGGAAGTGTATCAGGACAGCCACGCCCAATACAGCGAAGTTTTGGCCGCCGGCGAGGCCCTTGCCCACAGCGCGCTGGAGAGCCTGGCCGCCGGAGTCAAAACCGGCGGGGGCATACTGGTGTACAACCCCAACGGTTTTGCCAACAGCGACGCGGTCCGCTGCGGCGAGGAACGCATTTTTGCCCGCGACATCCCCGCGTTTGGCTGGCGCGTGGTGCAGCCCGAGACGCCGGCACGTGCCGTGTCGATCAGCGGCCGCACGGCGCAGAACGGCTTCTACGTGCTGCGTCTGGATGAAAACGGCAACATTGCGTCGCTGTTTGATAAAGAGAACCGCCGCGAGGTGTTCCGTGCCGGCGAGCCGGGCAACCGCTTGGAGCTGTTTGAGGACATGCCGGCGCAGTATGACGCCTGGGAGCTGACCTCGTATTACGAGAGCAAAATGTGGCCGGTGGACGAAGTGGAGTCCATCGAGCCCCTCGACGAAGGCGTACGGGCCGGCTTTCTGGTGAAGCGCAAATTCCTGCATTCATCCATCTGCCAGCGGATTTATCTCTATGCCGACATGCGCCGCATCGATTTTGAGACTTCGGTGCATTGGCAGGAAAGCCATCTGCTGCTCAAAGCGGCGTTCCCGTTTGATATCCGTACCGCCGAGGCGACTTATGATATCCAATTTGGCAACCTGAAGCGCCCGACCCACCGCAATACGTCCTGGGAGCAGGCCAAGTACGAGGTCTGCGCCCACAAATGGGCGGATCTTTCGGAGAACGGCTTCGGCGTCAGCCTGCTCAACGACTGCAAATACGGGCACAGCGCCCAAGGCTCTACGTTGAAGCTAAGCCTGCTGCGTTCGCCCAAATATCCCAACCCCCAGGCCGATATGGGCGACCACAGCTTCACCTATTCGCTGCTGCCCCATGCCGGGGATTTCCGCAGCGCGACGGTGCAGGCCGCCCAGGCGCTGAACCAGCCCATGCTGGCCCTGCCGCTGGGCCGCCAGGACGGAACGCTGCCCGAGGCCTTTTCCTTCGTCAGCGCCGACAAAGACAACGTGATCATCGAGACGGTCAAGCAGGCCGAGGACGGCGACGGGCTGATTGTCCGCATGTACGAGGCATACAACCGGCGTTGTCAGGTTACGCTGAAGTTCGGCATGAAATTCCGCGAGATCTGGCTAAGCGATCTGATGGAGCATCCCCAACAGAAGCTGGCCGACGATACGGACACCGTCGCGCTGCGCTGCGGCTGCTATGAGATCCTGACGCTCAAGCTGATACGCTAGCGACGGCGGGGGCTGGTATAGGCAGGTCGTTATACGCTCCAAACGCCGCAGCAGGGTTCGCAAACGGGCCGCCATCGGGCCTATGCCCGGCGCACCGAAAACAAACCCTGAAAAACGCAAGAAGGGCGAAGTAATTTTTTCGTATGCGAGTGGTCTTGAGAATTTTGTAAAAACGAAAAATTGAATTCGAATACAGCTTAAAAAAGGGTGGCCCTTTTTCGAAAAAGGCGCTCGCTTTTGCCTGCAAGCTTATCCGGCCCGGCGCATTCGATGCGCCGGGCCGGCTTGATAGAACAAAGGTTGCGGCCGCTCGGCCAGTCTGCCGCATGCCACCATACGACATGTGACGAACATACAAGGCCGAATTGACAAGAAATGCCTTAAAAATATCTTCCTCATCCGCTACGCCTCGCCCTGCGCATGAAAGGTATCGTGCAAACAAGACGTTTTTCGTCAAATTTGTTCTATGCTGTGAAGCCACGGCATGATTTCAGCCATTACCGCGTCAATCTGTTCAAACTGAAGAAAATGCGCGCAATCCGGGATTCTGGCGGTTTTCCACCGCTGATGCATGCGGCTGCGCTTGGCGCCCAGCCATTGGGTATAAAGCGCATCCGTATCAGGCGTAGCCTCTCCCTGCAATTCCAGCACCGGACATTCAATCCGGCGGATTTTGCTGCTGACGTCAAAGGTCTCGTGCCACTTCACCCCGTGCCCGTCGTCATAGCAGTTCTTGATGCGCAGCCTTGCATCCTCACTGGCAGTATGGTAGGGCGCAACCCGCAGCAGTTCCGGCGGGCGCTCATCCATGGCCACAAAGCTGTCCAACAGGACCAGGCCGCGGATGCGTTGCCGGTTCTGCAGGCACATCAACAGCCCGATCATGCCGCCCAAGGAATGGCCGATGATGGCGAATTGCTCTACACCGGCGATATCCGCGACCTGAAAGCAATAGTCCACGGCCATATCCGGAAGGTTCTCGAAATCCTTGGGCATGGGAGGTCCGTATCCGTGTCCGGGCAAATCCGGTAGGATCAGCCCAAAGCCATCCATGGCCGGAACCATGGACGCAAAGCTGTATCCGCTGCCCTGGTTCCCGTGGATGAGCATGACAGGCGGCCCCTCGCCGTACACCCTGAAGAAGTGATTCCCGTCGTCAAAAACTCGCGACGGTTCGGGCAGCGTCAGAACGCCGTTGGAAGGATACGCGCGCACATCAGTACAATGCTCCATATTGATCCATCAGTTTGTGCAGATCCGCACAATCCACGCGCTTTAGAGGAATGTTTTCACGCAAAGCCAGGGAAATAGCGCATCCCGCACCCTCGCCAATACAGGTGGTAATGGGCATCACGCGGAAGGCCGAGTGAGCCTCGTGCGTGGAGGATAGCGGGCGTCCCGCCACAACCAGATTATCCGAGCCCAGGGGAAGCGCCGCGCTCAGCGGAATCGTGTAATAGTCGTTTGCGGGGATATGCATGATCACCGTGCCGCTGCCGGAAGGGTTGTGGATGTCGATGTCATAGGTGCCTCTGGCGATAGAATCCGGAAATTTGCGGCAGCCGAGCAGGTCCTTTTCCGTGACCGTGCTTTCGCCCACGATTCGGCGGCTTTCGCGAACCCCTGTCTGAGCTGCGGAAATGAGCAGGGCGGAATGCTCGAACCCCGGCACATGTTGTTTCATGAAGGTGAACAATTCGTGGACCTGTTCGCGTGCCTCCATTTCGGCCTCGGTGAGATCTTCCGGATCGACCGGGTTTTTTCCGTTGATCCTGGTGGAGTTAAAGTGTACCACGTTGTCGATCATGGTGGGGAAGGTGAGGATATCCTCTCGCTTGTTCTGGATGAGGCCCTGTTTTTGCATGGCCTGGTAAAGCGCGATCGCCTTTTTGCGGTCCCATTTTGCGCAGTTGACATTTGCCACACGGAAGCAGAGCGTCATCGGCTGGCAAAGGCCGTCCTCGTCGCGGCCCAGTTTGGTCTCAAAGCCCGCGAAGGCTGTTAGGTCCGCGTCGCCCGACGCGTCCACAAAGACCTTCGCTTTATAATCGCGGGTCCCGGCCTTGTTGGAGACTGCGATTCGTTCAATCCGGTTGCCATCGCGCCCGA
This sequence comes from Eubacteriales bacterium, assembly GCA_028709505.1. Classification (GTDB taxonomy): domain Bacteria; phylum Bacillota; class Clostridia; order Christensenellales; family UMGS416; genus STF2-111. Next base: position 3,717 of record JAQVWW010000015.1, on the reverse strand, counting down.
CTCCGGTCATCTGCGAATGAAACAGCACCTTCACTCCGTACTCGCGACACAGCCGATCCAAAACCAGCTTCAGATACTCCTCGTGGAAGGTCATTTTTCCCACGGTATCGAAAGCACCCATCTGCGCCAGCCGGTCCGTGATCAGCTTGAAAAGCCCTGCGTTGACAGGCTTGTCGTGCAATTTGCGCCGCTGTTCGTCGAATTGCCAATAGGGCATAAAGGGGTTGACCAGGCCCGACACGGCCATGCCGCCCAGAAAACCATATTTCTCCACAATCAGCGCGCTCAGGCCTTCGCGTGCGGCGGCAATCGCGGCGGCGACGCCGGCCAGTCCACCCCCGACGACCACGACATCATACATGCTGTTATTCATGATCTCACTCCCTCCCAAACACGGTATGTGCTGCAATAATTATACCACATGGCGATGTGCGATTATACCACTTGGACGTGGATATGCGCAAACGTTCCGCGAAGACCCGCGTCCACTCGGCGGCAAGCCGGCTGCTACAGCCGTCCGCCTTCAAGTCGTCATAGATTTCCTTGTTCCCCTCATCCGCGTGATACATGATTTGGCAGGTCTTGACATAATCATCCCACGCAGCCAGGGATACCTCTGCGGTCAGGAACTTGGCGATCATCTCATTTTCATACTTGTTCAGATCGCCGCCAAACTGGTTGTAGACCGGGCCGACCGGCGGGCAGTCCGCTATGTTCGGCAAGCGTTCATGCTCCGCGCACGCGTATTCCAGCGGCCGGGCGTAGTTGCCGTAGACGGGGTAGAACCAGTATGGATGCCAGAATTTGCGCATGAGCGAATAGGTGTAAATCCATGCGGGCTTTCCCAGATCCGTCACGATCCTTTCCCGGCTATCGCCTTCGCCGCTCCAGGTATAAAAATCTCCTTCCACGCCATAAGTCGTATAATGGGATGGGATTCATATGGCGGTGACCCATGAAGTGTGGACAGTTAAAGACGCGGCAACGGCGTGGGGTGTGGCGGAGGACACTGTGCGTAACGATATCCGTAAGGGGCGCATCACCGACGCCCAAATGGATATAATTGCGGGCAAGGCCACGTGACTCATGCCCGCTGGCACCAAAAAGCCGGAGCCGCTGCCGGCGGGCCGGCCTAGGTCAGATGCAAAACAAAAGTGCCTAGACAAAGCAAAGCGTAGACACAGGTAGGGGGCCGGATGGCCCCCGTGTTTTTGTATTGCAGAGTGTTTCACAAAGCGAAAGTTACGCTAAAAGTTACGCCAAGACAAAAGAAAAGCCGCCGAATCGCTAGGATTCATGCGGCTTTTTATTGGTGGGGTTAAATGGGCTCGAACCATCGACCTTTACGATGTCAACGTAACGCTCTAACCAGCTGAGCTATAACCCCATGTGGCAGTTGCACGATATATTATACCTGACAACTGCGAAAAAGCAAGACTAAAATTGCATTTTCGCTGGTGCCACAGCAAAAAACAAGGAAGGCTGCGCCAATATTCTGCGGCAGGCCGGCGCGGGCCGGCAACGAAGAAGAAAGCCGACGTACCGCCGGGTCGCAGCGCCGTGATGGTCGCGACCGGCGCAAAGACGCCAAAAGGCCCGGGATAAACAGCCTGCTCAAATTTGCCCGGGCGCAGCGGGAAGGGCCTTTGCGCCGACGCAGGCAAAAAATGCGAGCCGCCATAGGGTACCGCCCCCGGCAAGCGCAGAAAGTCACTGCTGACGCCTGCGATATGCGTAGCGATGGCCACGCGCCGGGCCGCAGGCAAGACGGGTGCGGATAAGGCATAATCTGCAAGGGGGCGCTGCTTTTTTGTTGCGCCGCGCCGGCAAAGGGGCGTATGCCGCCGGGCACATCAGCCGGAGAAAAGCAGCAAGCCAACAGTATTTTATAAAACAGTTGCAAAAACCAGGCTGGTTCTGTATAATAATTGTTTGAAAACTTGATATTGACTCCTTATTGAGAGTGGCAGAGGGAATAGGCCCGATGAAGCCCGGCAACCGGCCGCCTAGCGCGGAGGTGGTGCCAAATCCTACGGAGCGCACGCTTCGAAAGATGAGGATGGGAATAATACCTCATGCGTGCATGGGGTAATTTTTTATGTTATGGAGGCACCATGAGAAAGCTCTTTACCAGCGAATCGGTGACAGAAGGACATCCTGATAAGATATGCGACCAAATCTCCGACGCCATACTCGACGCGTTGCTGGCGCAGGACCCGCTCTCGCGCGTGGCCTGCGAGACGGCAGCCACCACCGGCTTAGTGGTGGTGATGGGCGAGATAACGTCCCGCGCCGTCATCGACGTGGCGGCCATTGCCCGGCAGACCATCGGCGACATCGGCTATGACCGCGCCAAGTACGGCTTTGATTACCAGACCTGCGGCGTCATGACGTCGCTGAGCAAACAATCGGCGGACATTGCCGGCGGCGTCGATCACGCGCTGGAGGAACGCCAGGGCGGCGGCATGGACATCGGCGCCGGCGACCAGGGCATGATGTTCGGCTTTGCCTGCGACCAGACACAGACGCTGATGCCCATGCCCATAGAGCTGGCGCACCTGCTGGCCCGGCGGTTGACTGCCGTGCGCAAGGGGGGTATTATGCCCAGCCTGCGGCCCGACGGCAAGACGCAGGTAACCGTTGAATACGAGGGCGATCGCCCGTTGCGCGTGAACACTGTGGTGGTATCGGCGCAGCACGCGCCGGATGTGACGCAGGAAGCGCTGCACCACGACATCATTGAACACGTGATACGCCCGACGATACCCGCCCATCTTATCGACGACGAAACCCGCTTCCTCATCAACCCGTCGGGCCGGTTCGTCATAGGCGGCCCTCAGGGCGACTCGGGCCTGACCGGCCGCAAGATCATCGTAGACACCTACGGCGGCTACGGCCGGCACGGCGGCGGCGCTTTTTCGGGCAAAGACCCCACCAAGGTCGACCGCTCGGCGGCCTACGCTGCCCGCCACGTGGCAAAAAACGTCGTGGCCGCCGGCCTGGCGTCGGCCTGCGAAATTGAACTGGCCTACGCCATCGGCATGGCCCGCCCGGTATCCATCAGCGTCGATACGTTCGGCACCGGCAACGTCAGCGACGATGCGCTGGTGCGCGGCATTACACAGGTATTCGACCTGCGCCCGGCGGCCATCATCGACCGCTTTGGCCTGCGCCGGCCCATCTACCGGCCGCTGGCCGCCTACGGTCACTTCGGCCGCAGCGATCTGGACCTGCCCTGGGAGAAGACCGACGCCGTGCAGCAGCTGCAAAAGGCGGTTTCCCGCTAAGGGCAAAGAAATTTTACCGGGATAAGAAAATGAGCGCCGGCGCCATCTGAAATGGCGCCGGCGCTTTGTGCTTCCCGTTAAAGCAAACATTCTTTCTGCGCGTAAGGTATGGGTGACTTTATGGAGCAAGAAGCAAAGAGGGCGCAAGCCTTGCCTGTGGGGCAATAAGCGGGAATTTGCTAGGATTTCACGATGCGGCTAACCGGCATTCTTGCTACCTGTCAGAGCGGATGATATCCATCAAAATCTCGTCGTAATAGTTGCCTTTTAAGTAGTATGTTTGGCGCCTGCGGCCAATCTCTTTAAAACCGACTTTTTTATAGCAGTTTACCGCCCGCTGGTTGAAAGAAAAAACCTTCAGCATGATATTGTTCAGATTCAAGTAATGGAATCCGAAATCCACAAGGAGGGTCAGCGCCTCCGAACCATA